>MHBL01000418.1:24133-60637 GCA_001803235.1 Lentisphaerae bacterium RIFOXYA12_64_32 | reverse complement strand
CTGGTTCAACTACTTCAAGCATAGTAACGTCTGGACCTTCCCGCCGCTGGACAAGCTCATTCGCCGGCGTCTGCGCACCATCCTGCGCCACCGCCGGAAGCGGAAGCACGCTGCTCGCGGTCGCCTTGACCATCAGCGCTGGCCGAATGCGTTCTTTGCGGAGCGTGGGCTGCTCTCATTATCCGCCGCCCATGCAGCCGGCTGTCAGTCCGTCTGACGGTGAATCTTCAACTGGAGAGCCGGATGCGGGAAATCCGCCCGTCCGGTTCGGAGGGAGGGGCGGGGCAACCCAATGCCCCGCTCCTACCCCTATACGGTCTGGCACGGGGTCTGACTTTGGAGCGCCCGCGTCCTCGCGGGCTGTGGAAGCGTCGTTGCCAGTTTCACCTTGGTATGACCGGCCGGTCCGCCGGCCGGGGGCGCTGACGCATTACCCGTCTCCTCGCGCGTGCGTTGAAAACAGCAAACCATCGGTCTATAGTCCGGAGTCCTGTCTTTGGGTTACGCACGAGCGACGAGGCGGGGAAGCGGTCGTTGTCGTCGGTTCGTGAACAGGCCTGACGGGATTGAATCTCGACAGGCTTCGACCACCGCCGAGGGACCTCGGCGCGACTCAGAGGGAAGTATCAGACATGGAACAGAATCGTCCAGGTCCGGCCAACCCCGCTGATCCTGCCGGCAAAGCCGCTGCCGCGGCCCGTGGCGGTGTTGTCCGGGTTAACGTGGGCAAGCGCGACGGTGACGGCGGGGCTGTGCCCATCGCGGAACGTCTGTTGCAGCGCCGGTTGCCGGGCGGTCGCTACCTGACGAAGTCCAAGCTCACCGAAGGCGGGATGGGGATCATCAACGTTGTGCATGACCAGGATCTGGAGCGCATCCTGGCCATGAAGATCATGCCCCCGAGCCTGCTGCACAAGCCGGAGCTGGTCACTGAGTTTGTCACCGAGGCCAGGGTTACGTCGCAGCTTCAGCATCCGAACATCATCCCGATTCACGACATCGGCATCGATCAGGGCAGTGCGTCGCCGTTCTATACCATGAAACTGGTCGAGGGCGAATCGCTGCTGCACATCATCGACCGCCTCGACGCCGACGACCCGGCGTACGTGCAGAAGTACGACATGTACGCGTTGCTGTCGGTGTTCCGCAAGATCTGCGACGCCATCGCCTACGCCCACTCGCGCGGCGTCATTCACCGGGACATCAAGCCGGAGAACATCATGGTTGGGCAGTTCGGTGAAGCCATTCTCCTCGATTGGGGGTTGGCCAAGGTGGTTCGTCGGCAACCGCGTGGCGAGGAGCCTGAGAGCAAGCCACCGGCGGCGCTCCAGGAAGACCTGCTCGACAGCTCGCGGACCGCCGCTCACGGCCTGGTCAAGGGCACGTTGGCCTACCTGTCCCCCGAGCAGGCCAAGGCCGATATCCGCAACGTCGACCGCCAGACGGATGTGTTCCTGCTCGGCGCGACCCTTTACCACATCGTCACGCGGCACGCACCCTACGGTGACTTTGAACCCGCCGTCGCGCTGAAGAAGGCCGAGAAAGCCGAGTACAGGCACCCGCGTGATTGGCCCGCCGCTGCCGACCTGCCGGAAAGCCTGACCGAGCTTACTCTCAAGGCCATGGCCCCGGATAAGAAGGACCGTTTCGCCTCGGTGGCCCTGCTGATCCACGACTTGGACAACCACCTCGCGGGCCGCAAGGTCTCCACGTGCCGTAGCTACAAGCCGGGCGAGTACCTCATCCGCGCCGGCGAGATCGGGTCAGAGACCTATGTGGTGATTTCCGGGCAAGTCGAGATCTCCAAGACTATGGAGGGGACCCGCATCGTGCTGGCGACCCCGGGCGAGGGTGCCATCATCGGCGAGCTGGCGGGCATCACGCAGGACGTCCGCACCGCGGACGTGATAGCCAAGGAAGAAACGGAAGTGCTGATCATTTCGCACAGTCTGCTGATGCAGGAATTGCGCAAATTGCCGCCGTGGATGGAGCGGATCGTGACCACCCTTGCCGAACGGTTGACGCGCCTGAACAGCGTTGTGCATCCGTTCATGATCGGCAACTGCGCGTTGCCGGTGCTCACGCAACTGTACTACGTCTTCTGCTTCCTGAACGAAAAACCGATGGGCAAGACCAAGGTCTCCGTTAAGCTCGAAGGCTTGGTGCATGAGGTCAGTCTTAACCTGGGCATCACGTCCGACCGGGTGCAGAAAATTCTCCAGGTCATGCTCAATACGCCGCTCTGCACCCTTGACGAGTTCGGGCGCTTCAAGATCATCGACATGAGTTCGTTCCGGGAGTTTCTCGATTACTTCGGCGAACGGCAAAAACGCGCTGCTGGCGTTCAGCTCCAGACCACAGGGCAGAAGGAACTCCTCAACGCCACGTTCGACGAGATCATCGTGCGGTTGGATCGGACCTGACCGGCTTCTGTGCGTACTACGGCAACTTTCCCTGAACGGACTTGTTCCAGCGAACGGACGCGTCGAAGTACAGTGCATTGCGGCCGAGCGAGTGGACGGGGACTGGGTCCATCTCACCCGGGTTGTTGTAGTTCCACGCGTCGATGTCCACCACCGCCCAGGTGCCGGACAGGCCGGCCGCCTTTCTCTCCACTTGGCGGATCTTCTTGGGCATCGTCGCGGGATTGGGAGCAACGGGCGGGTAACCGAGGGGGTCTGATACGCTGCAGAGGTAATACCGGTGGCGGTCCGTGTAGCGTGTCATTCCTGGGCAGCGCCACAGTTCATAGTCGTTGCCCATGTAGGGGATCAGATAGGTGCAGAGATGATAGGTGGCCGTCGCGTCCCACACTCCTCCCCAGCACGGACCGGGCACATACTCATCGTTTTCGCCAATGTAGAGATACAGCGCCGTCCCCATCTGTTTCATGTTGCTTTGGCAGACGCCCTGCTTCGCTTTGCTCTTGGCCTGGTTCAGTGCGGGGAGCAGCAACGACGCCAGAATTGCGATGATGGCGATGACGACCAGCAGCTCGATCAGCGTGAAGTGTCTTCGCATGCGTTTGCTCCTCACCCATTCCGTCACGCATCGTTTTTCTGTCAACACGGTCTCCGGTGTCGACGTGCGCAGTCCGCAACTTTCGTACGACGAACAGCACCCGTCTGGAAACCGCCCACATTACCGCCCACATTAATGTACGCCACGTCGCAAGAAACACAACCTCCAGTTCGGAGAATGCCAACCGAATGGTTGGTCTTGGCGTCATGACGGGGCGTGAGGAAAGGCCAGCCTGGGGACGTCCGGGAGGGCGCCGCTGACCCGTTGCGGCACCATGGTTCGCGCGCGTGCGGAGGGGCGCGCCACCCGGCAATGTCCTTGATCTGCTCGACCTCGCGTGTATTTTCAACTGAAACGTCGGTTTCGGAGCGCGGGAATCACCCGTGACGCGCGTAACCAGGAGGTCTGATCATGGCCGTTTCCTGTCCCGTGCTCGATCTGAATGGCGCCTGGCTGTTTGCTCACACCGACATGTCTCCCGCGGGCGAACTTCGCTCCCTGGCGGACGTCGTCGCAGCCGGAATGACGGGGCACAAGTGCCGCGTTCCGGGGAATTTCGAGCTCGACCTGGAGCGGTTGGGGGTGGTCGAGGCCCCGTTTTTCGGCATGAACACTGCGCGCCTTCGCGAGTTGGAGCACTGTCACGTGTTCTACGCGCGGCGTTTCACCTGCAAGCCGCCGCGTGACTTGGACGCGGAACTGGTTCTCGAGGGTGTGGACTGCTTTGCCCAGGTCTACCTGAACGGCGAGCACCTCGGGTCCTGCGACAACATGCTGGTCGAGCAGGTGTTTGAGGTGACCGGTCGCCTGCGCAATGGCCAGAACGAGCTGTTTGTTCACATTCGGCCTGCGGTTGATGAGGCGAAGAAGTACGACTACCCGCCTACTGTGGTGTCACATGTGACCGGCATGGAGTCGGTGCACGTGCGAAAGGCGCCGCACATGTACGGTTGGGACATCATGCCGCGCATTGTCTCGGCCGGACTGTGGCGTCCCGTCTCGATCCGGTTCCTGCCGAAAGAGCGCTTGCAGGCGGTGTGTCTGACGACGGTCCGGGTGGCGCCGGACCGCGGTTCGGCGCACCTGGGCCTGCATGTCCAGGCCGGCGTCGCGGAGGGTTCGCGTGCCACCTGGGAGGTGGCCATTCGCGGGGGCTGCGGCAAGTCGGAGTTCGAAGCGCGCAGGACGCTCTTTTTCGCCGCCGGCCGGTTCGACATCCACGTCGGCAAGCCCGCGTTGTGGTGGCCACGGGGGCGTGGCGAGGCAAATCTGTACGATGTGCAGGTCAGCCTGCTCAAGGACGGGCAGGTGGTCGACACGCGGGAGTTCCGGTTCGGGATCCGCACCGTGGAACTGCTTCGCACCAGTGTCGTCACCCCAACGGGCGAGGGCGAGTTCTGTCTCAAGATCAACGGCGAACGGGTCTTTGCCAAGGGCAGTAACTGGGTGCCGCTGGACGCCTTCCACTCGCGGGATCTCGGCCGGACGCGCCGCGCCCTCGACATGGCCGCGGACCTTGACTGCAATATCCTGCGCTGCTGGGGCGGCAACGTGTATGAGAGCGACCTGTTCTACGAGCTCTGCGACGAACTCGGCATTATGATCTGGCAGGACTTTGCCATGGCCTGTGCGCTGTACCCGCAGGACGCCGAGTTCTGCCGGCGCCTGGAGGCCGAGGCGCGGCAGGTGGTGCGGCGACTGCGCAACCACGCCTGCATCGTCATCTGGGCCGGCGACAACGAGTGCGACTGCGGCCGGTACTGGTGGTGGGGCGGCGGGAATCCGAACGACAATGTCCTGACCCGCAAGGTGCTGCCCGACTTGCTCCGCGCTGAGGATCCGTTCCGGCCATACCTGCCGAGTTCCCCGTACATTGACGAAACCGGTTGGAAGCAGGGCGAGAAGTACCTGTCCGAGAATCACCTCTGGGGGCCGCGCGACTACTACAAGAGCGACTTCTACCGCAACTCGCTGTGCTGTTTTGCCAGTGAGATCGGTTACCACGGCTGTCCGGACCCGGAATCCATCCGCGAGTTCATCAGTCCGGACAAGGTCTGGCCTCGCACCGACAACGAGGAGTGGAACCTGCACTCGACCTGTCCCGTCCCGGGGTTCTTTGGCAACAACAATGACAACAGCCGCGTCGAACTCATGGCCAAGCAGATCCGCGAACTGTTCGGTACGGTTCCGGCCCGGCTCGAGGACTTTGCGTTCGCGAGTCAGGCGTCGCAGGCGGAAGCGAAGAAGTTCTTCATCGAGTTCTTCCGCGGGACCAAGTGGCGGCGCACCGGCATCATCTGGTGGAACCTGCTTGACGGTTGGCCGCAGTTCTCCGATGCGATCGTCGACTACTACTTCCGCAAGAAACTCGCCTACCGTTTCATCAAGGCCTCTCAGCAGCACCTGTGTCTGATGCTGCGCGAGCCGGCGAACTGGGGGCAGGAGCTGGTGGCCTGCAACGACCGGCGCGACCCGGTCGAGGTCGAGTTCTCGCTGCACGACGTCGACTCCGGCGAAGCCCTCGCCAAGGGTCGGCAGACGGCCGCCGCCGACAGCGTGACCGTGCTGGCGCGCATCCCGTTCAGTTTGGGGGCGAAGCGGTTCTACGCCATCGACTGGCGCAGTTCGCACGGCCGCGGTCGCAACCACTACCTGGCCGGCATGCCCCCGTTTGACCTGAAACAGTACCGTGAGTGGCTGGAAGCAGCCCGTATCGTCTAGTGCCGGCGGGCGCCAACAGGCCGTTATTTACGCCCGACGGCACCAGGCGGTTTTGTGCGGCGCGACTTGGAAAGGCCGACGATGAACGCCGTTGCAGCCTCTGTATACCGCGAACGGTTTGCCTGCACCCTCGCGCACCGGGATGTCGACCGGCCGCCTATGGATCTGGCCTCGACGGACATGACGCAGATTGACGGGCAGCCGCGGAAACTGGCGCCGGTCCTGGGACTGCCGCGCGGGCACCGCGACGGCGTAATCTCCGGCAGTGGCGCGGGACCTCCGGGACCGCAGTAGGGTGCTCGGGGCCGTCCCGGCCCGAGGCCCTCGGTTGGGGACCTGCCGTGGCGGATAGACCGGCCTGACACCCCGCTTCGGCGCGAGACGCGCCGAGCCACTGCGCGCCCGATCCTGCCCTGCCACAGAACAGTCGCCCTTCTGTGAGGTCGAGGCCCGCGCCCGCACCGGCGCAGGAAATAGCGTTCCAATCGTCGTCGCCGCGCTTGACAATATTTAGTTTCAAAGTAAACTAATTAGCAAAGGGACATCGGATCAGGCCATGCCGCACACAGACAAAGCTGCCGCGCGCGCCTTGGTGGAGATCATCCGCCGTGGCGGTTGCTCGCGCAGTGAACTGGCGGTTCACCTGGGGATCAGCAAGGCGTCGGCGGGGCGGGTGGTGGACCGGTTGCTGGCTCAGGGGCGGGTGGCCGAGGTCGCCAAGTCTTCGGAGGTGCGGCGTGGTCCGAAGGCGACGATTCTGCAGGTGGGCGCCGACCTGGCCTGTACGGTGGGTACCGACTTGGAAGGTGCGGCAGTTCGCGCCTGTGTGGTGGACTGCGGCAACCGGGTTCTGGCGAAGGGGCGGCAGCGGTTCGACTCGCGCTGGGGCGTCGAGGCGTTGACGCGGGCGTGGCGCGAACTCATTGCCCATGTGGTTGGGGAATCGGGAGTTACGCCGGACCGGATGGCCGGCGTCGGGATCGGCTTCCCGGGTGTTGGGCGTCGGACGGGAGTGACGGCTTCCGAGTTCGGCGTGCACGCCTACCTGCCGCCCGGGCGGCGCATGGACCTGACGATTTCCGCGTCCAGCTTGGGCTTGGCCTGGCCGTTGGTGCCGGCCAACAACGTGGTCTGGGTCTCGGAGTACGAGCGGAAGGTGGGTGCGGTGTCCGGCGCGGACAACCTCGTCTCGATCCTGATCCGTTTCGGCATTGGCGCGGCCGTGGTGTGCAACGGCGAGCTGCTCGCGGGGAACGGAACCATGGCCGGCGAGATGGGGCACATGCGCATCGATCCGGCCGGGCCTCGCTGCATCTGTGGGCGCACGGGGTGCTTGGACGCGTTCGTGTCCGGCCGCACGTGGCCGCCGCCGGCGGCGCGCCAGGGCCCAGAGTGGCGGGAGGAGATCAGGGCGCGCAGCCGTCATCTCGGGGTTGCCTTGGGCGGGCTGTTGAAGGTCGTGCACTCGCCCGTGGTGGTCCTGAACGGTATCTACAACGAGTACCGGGACGACGTGGGGCCGGCGCTGTGCGACGTGCTGGCCGACGAACTCAGCGGTCTGGAACTGCCCGTGCCGGACGTGGTGTTCGGCGAACCTGACGAATGGAAGGTCAGCATTGGCGCGGCGCTCGGCGCGCGCGCGGCCTTTCTTGAATCGTTCTTGTGTGGCGGCAAGACGGTGGGGCATCAACGGGGTGGCCTTGACCGTTTCGCAAAGCAGAGGACCTGACCATGCGGATCATCGACGCCCATGCGCACCTGCTGGACGAACGGGGCTACATAGACGGACTCCTGTGCGCCATGGATGCGTGCGGCATCGAGAGATGCTGCATCAGCGGGCTGGGTGCGCTGTTCGGGTTCGCCGACGACACCGCGGTGCGCGGGGCGTTTCGCCAGCACCCGGACCGCTTCATCGGCGCGGTGTACATCCAGCCCGGGCCGGATACACCCGACAAGATCGACCGGGCGCGCCAGGACGGGTTCCGGATGGTCAAGGTGACTCTGCCGTGGAGTGCGTATGACGATTCGGCCCACTATCCGCTCTGGGCCAGGGCCGAGGCACTCGGCCTGCCGGTGTTGTTCCACACGGGTGTCGTGACCACTCGCGTCGAGGCGCCGCAGGAGCGGATTTCCTCGTGGAACATGCACCCGATGCGACTCGAACCGATCTCGCGTGCCTTCCCGAAACTGAAGATCATCGTCGCGCACCTGGGTATTCACTGGAACGACGATGCCGCCGAACTGGCGCGTATGCGTCCGAATGTCTATGTCGACCTGACCGGAGAACCGGGCGGCTGGCGGGCGCGCGTCGACGCCGTCGGCGTCGAGAAGTGGCTGTGGTGGCCGGGCGCGTTCGACAAGGTCCTGTTCGGGACCGACGTGCATTACACGAAGATCGCCCGCGCCGTGCGGGAGGACACCGAGCGCATGGACCGGCTCCGGCTGCCCGCGGCGACCCGCGAGAAGGTGTTCGCAGGGAATATCCTGAATCTGTTGGGAGAGGATGCCGCATGACGACGCGCAAGACCGAAATCCGACGCTTGCTCAAACTCACTCCGGCCGATATGCTGCGGCGTGCGCGGGGTCGGCTGACCCTATGCCGCGACCTTGACGAACTGCACCGGCGCTTCGCCGACGCGGTAGCCGACGAGATCCGCGGCCACAACGCGCGTGGCGAACCGACCCGGCTTATCCTGCCGGTCGGCCCGACCGGCCAGTATCCGTTCCTGGTGCAAACCATCAACCGTGAACGGATGGACCTGCGCAACTGCCACTTCTTCTTTATGGACGAGTACTGCGACGAAAGCGGCAAAGCGGTGTCGCCCAAGCACCCGCTGAGTTTTCGTGGCAGCGCCGAGCGGGTGTTTCTCTCCAAGCTGGACCGGCGCTGTGGCCTGCCCCCCGAGCGCGTGATCTTTCCCGGCCAGGACAATATCCGGCGCCTGGCGCGGATGATCGAGCAGGTTGGCGGGATTGACACCTGTTACGGCGGCGTGGGTGTTCACGGGCACCTGGCTTTCAACGAGCCCGGGCCGGGCGTGAAAGACTCGGAGCCGCGCCGTGTGACGCTGAACGATTTCACCGTGACTATGAACGCGATTCGCGCCGGGGTCGGCGGCGACTTGGAGAACTTCCCGCGCCGGGCGTATACCGTGGGGCTGAAACAGATCCTTGCCGCGCGGCGCATCCGGCTCTATTGCCGCAACGATATTCCGGGCGTGCAGTGGGCGAACACCGTGCTGCGCCTGGCCCTGTTCGGGCAACCGGGTGACGACTACCCCGTGACCTGGATCCGCGGGTTGGACTGCCACGTGACGACGACCGAGGACACGGCCGCGCGCCCGGCGGCACCCCTGTGATTGGAGCGTACGGCATCGGTCGCATCAGTCCCATAGGTTCCATGAGTCCCATGTGCCTGGCCAACCCAGGAGAGGCCGAATGAACGCACTGAAGACAGCCATCATCGGTTGCGGGCCGCGGGCCTACGGCCACGCGGACGCGGCGCGCCGCGGTCAGGCGCTGACACTGGTCTGCGCCTGTGACATCGACACGGCCCGGGCGGACAAGGCGGCGGCGGCCTGGGGTGTGCGCACCGTGCATGACGCCGCGGAGGTATTCGCAGACCGCGAGGTCGAGGCGGTCATCATTGTCACCAACGTGGGCACGCACATCCCGCTGGCCAAGGCGGCATTGGCGGCCGGCAAGCAGGTGATTGTCGAGAAACCGCTGGGCGACGATATCGCGGCGGCTCGCGACCTGGTGGCACTGGCGGCGCGGTCGCCGCAGACGGTGTATGTCTCTTACCAACTGCGGTTCATGCCGCAGATGGCGGCGATTCACGCCGCCGCCCGCGACATCGCGCCGGTACAAGTCTTGTTCGGACGCTCGCGCGGCATGATGAAGCCGCAGTTCCTGAATCCGACCCCGTTCTGCGGGATCATGGATGTCTGCGCCCACGACTTCGACATGGTCTCCTGGTTCATGGGCGCCGCGCCGGTGGCGGTGAGCGCTGTGCTGCGGCGCAACACGTTCACCCGCGACACGGGCGCCGCTGACGCGCTGAGCGCTGTCATCGACTACGGCGACGGGCGCAGTGCGACCATCGTGTCGACGATCGGCGCCCCGGAGATCGGCACGAAGTGCGACATCGCCGGCGCCAAGGGGAACATTTCGTGGGGCAGGGACGGCAAGCTCAGCGGAATGCGTTTCGCCGAGTTCCAGAGTGAGGGCGTGAAGACGCCGCTGGACCTGACGTGCGAGTCGGGCGTCAACCCGGACGCCGCGCTGCAGAAGGCGTTCCTGGCCGAGGTCCGAAGCGGGGTGCGTTCCGACGCGGCCCGGCCCCAGGACGGGCTGAACTCGCTGCTGCTCACACTCGCGTGCCTGAAGAGCGCCGAAGAAGGCCGGCGCGTGCGCCTCAAGGAGGTCCAGTGAAATGGAACTGTACCGGCACAGCGGCTTTTTCCGGCGGAGCCTGAGGATCAAGCGCGTAGCGTTCTGCGAGACGTTGCGGCATGAGCATTTTTATCGGTTGCTCACTGCTGTCCTGGCCGGCGCTTACCTGTCGGTCTTGTCGTCCCGCGGAGGGGAGACCTCGTTTGTCGTTTCACCCGAAGGCGACGACACGAACCCGGGCAATGAAGCAGCGCCGTTTGCAACCGTTGTCCGAGCACAGCAGGCCATCCGGCAACTCAAGGCCGGCGGCACACTGAGGGAACCGGTGACGGTCAATCTCCGTGCCGGCGTCTACCCTCAGCCTGTGCCCCTTGTCTTCACCCCGGAGGACTCGGGAACGGATCGATGTCCTGTCACGTATCGCTCGTACCCCGGCGAAACAGCCGTGATCTCGGGGGGGCGGCGGGTGACTGGATTCGCCAAATCCGGCAAGTTTTGGACGGTGACGTTGAACGACGTGAAAGCCGGAGCGTGGGTGTTCAACCAGCTCTACATCAACGGCCATCGCCGCTCGCGGGCCCGAACCCCGAATGACGGCCTCTACTTCCGTGTCCACTCTGCATTTGACGAAGCGCCGGACTCGTTCCGGGGCTTCCGTTTTGCGGCGGGCGACGTGCAGGAATGGCGGAACCTGGACGACGCGATGTTCGTGGTCTACGGGAGCTGGTACAACACGATCCATCACGTCAAGGAATTGGACCTCGAGAATCGCACAGTGTGGTTCACAAACAGTGCCGGGCGCCCGTTTTCTTGGTACGAGAAGAACCTGCGCTACTACGTGGAGAACGTCTTCGAGGCGCTGGATGCACCCGGCGAATGGTATCTGGACCGGACGACCGGCGTACTGACCTACTACCCGCTCCCCGGCGAGGAACCGGGCGCCTTGAACGTCGTGGCGCCAGCAGTTCGGCAGACTCTCGTGCGCTTCCAGGGCGCGCCCGGGCGTGACCGCTATGTGGAACACGTCCGGTTTCAGACGCTGCAGTTCCGACACACGGACGCGTATCTGCCGAAGGATCTGTACGACGGGCGCCAGGCAGCCACGGTCCAGGACGCCGGCATCCTGGCGGATGGCGCAAGGCATTGCGTGATCGAGGACTGTGAAGTCGCGAACATGGGCGAACACGGAATCTGGTTTCGGGACGACTGCCACCACAACCTGATCCGGCGCTGTCACGTCCACGACCTGGGCGGCGGCGGTGTCTACATCGGTGAGAAGTGGCGTTGGGACAACGCCTGTCCCGGCTGGCCGGGGTACAAGAAGCATGAGGACATCCCGCACACAACCGAACACAACGTTGTGGACAACTGTTTCGTCCACGACGGGTGCTACCTGTTCACCGGCGCCATGGGCATCTGGATAGGACAGGCCTCCTACACCACGATCTCGCACAACGATATCTGTGACCTGAGCTACAGCGGTATATCCGCCGGCTGGGACTGGGCCGCGCACCGGAGCACCGCGCACCACAACGTGATCGAATACAACCGCATCCACCATATCGGCCACCGGCGCATGAACGACTTGGCAGGAATCTACACACTCGGCCTTTCGCCCGGAACCGTGTTGCGGTTCAATCTCATCCACGACGTGGAGGCGTACCAATCCGCCGTCGGTTACTGCCTCGGCGCGGGAATCTATCTCGACCAATCGTCGGGCGACCTTGTGATCGAAAACAACGTCTGCTACAACATCGACAACACGGGGTTCTTCCTGCATTACGGCGCCAACAACCGCGTGGCCAACAACGTTTTCGCCGGACTGCGCGGGTTAGGCCCACTAGGTTGGGGGATGTACGCCTGCGCTCGCGGGGACCAGGCCGACAAGGGCAACATGATCAGCCGCAACATCGTCTGGGCGGAAACAGGCAAACTGGCCAAAGCGACGCTGACTGCGTCCAAGGCAGAAGCCGAGGCGCCATACGAGTTCGTGACCGTCGACCGGAACCTGTACTACACAGGAAGCGAGACGCAAGCGACCTTCAGCGTTTCAGCTCAGGACAGCCTGGATGGCATCATAGCCCTCACCGAGTGGCGCAAGCATGGGTACGACGTCCGGTCGCTCGTGAGCGACCCACTTTTCGTAGCCCCCGCCGTACACGACTACCGACTCAAGCCGGAGTCTCCCGCCCACGCGCTCGGGATCATCTCAATCGACCCATCGACTGCAGGTCTGTACGGTGACGAGTCCTGGGTTGAATTGCCACGGCAGATCCAGTTCCGCGCCCCGGACACAGCCGCGCCTTTCGTGCCCCGGCAGTCACTAATCCTGAACGAGGACTACGAAGACAAAACCGTGGGGTACGTCCCCAGCCATGTCCAGTTCACGGACAAAGCCAAGGGTGCGGTCATTCAAGTTACCGACGAACGCGCTGCCGACGGGGCCAAGAGCCTCAAGTTCGTCGACGTCCCCGGGCTCGAACAGCCGTATCACCCGAACCGCGTCTGGAGTTCGCTCCACGTGCCTTCGGGCCGAGTCAAACTCAGCTTTGACTGCATGAACGGCCCCGAAAAGCCGGCCACGTTCCTCGTCGAGCTCCGGGATTGGACGAAGAAACAATATGGCGTCGGCCCGGCACTGTCGTTCTCTCCGGAGGGTAAGTTGGCGGTTGGCGGCGAACGCCGCATGCCGTGCGAATCCGGACGCTGGTACCATACCGAGATCAGCTTCCAACTCGGAGAAGGTGTGCCTGCCACCTACACGTTCAGCTTCACCCTCAAAGGCGAACCCCTCGCGCCCTGTACCGTGCCGTTCGTCGGTTCCGACTTCAAGACCCTGACCTGGCTTGGCTTCATCGCCATGGACGACGACCGGCATGCCGAGTTCTTCATCGACAACCTCCGTATTGACATGGACTGATGCCGTGACGGGATGAGCAAAGAAGAAGCGCCGTGTGAATGTCAAGTTATTGCTCCATAAGATATTATAGCAACACAAGTTGATTGCGGGCGGATTCACTTGGCAGGTGAAAGACGATGGACCTCGAAATCAGGATCGACAGGGAAGTAATCGAGAACAACGCGGGCTTGGCGTTGGCGGGCAATATCCGTCACTGAATCAGGTTGTAGAAAGAGGAGTCTGGCGACAATGAACAAGATAATGCCGAAACACGAATGCAACACTCTCTCCCTGGTTGACCTGATGGCCTGCCCGCCGCACTGGGGAACGAAGCGGACCTGTGGGCGAAGCTCGACAAGGTTCACCTTGGTCGAGCTTCTGGTGGTTATCGCCATCATCGCGATCCTCGCGTCCATGCTGCTGCCGACGCTGGCGACGGCCAAGGACAAGGCCAAGGCCGTCCTGTGCTTCGCGAATCTCAAGCAACTTGGCATTCTGAACGTCCTCTATGCGGGCGACAACGACATGTTCATCATCGGCTACCGGATTGACGCCGTGACGCATTGGCACAACATTCTGAAGACGCACTACGGGGTGGACCCCGACACGGTGGCGCACTGCCCGGCGTCATCTCGAGCCACTTGGGGCATTGCCCACAATCATTGCCATATCGGGCATGAGGTATCCCTGTACAGACGGCTCGACCGGCTGCCGCATCCGGATGCGACCATCCATTTCGCCGACGCGGGTTTGGTGGTTAACTGGGCCGATCCGGACCCACGCGGATGGGTCGAGGACCGGACGGCGGCCCCGAGAGACTACTTCCGTTGCCCGAGCAATATGCCTTTCTACAACACCATTCCACAACGGATCGTCGGGCGGCATCATGGATTCGCACAGTGGGCGAACGCGGACGGTTCGGCGGGCAGGGACGACATTCGGCGGATCATCCTGCCGCCGGAGGGAGACCCGAAGTGTCTCTGGGACTGCAAGTAAGCGCCGGATCGAGGGGCGCGATCGCTCGTTGGACAGCCCGCCATGGCGCTGTGCCGTCGGCGCCCAGGGAGGGCGGAAAACGTGGGTGTTTTCGCGGGCGATGGAAGCGTACGCCTTCGGGATGTCGCCGGACCGAAAAAACGGGCGTCGGCCCTGACTTCGCCCATCGAAACTCACGCCTTGGAAGGTGGGTTCTCCGTAACCCGCCACCCCCGGTTGCGGAAAACCGGGGCTCCAGGCGTCGGCGCGATGTTCACCGGCGGTCCTGGCCTACCTGAATAGTCACGTGGCCGAAGCTAGGCGAGTGATGCATGCGTGCGGTCGTCGCAGGTCAGCCCGAGGGGCCTATGCCCGGGCGTCGGCGAAGCGTCAGCCGCCGGAATGGCAGTTCAGTGTTCCGCAATGTCAGGCCGTCACCCACGCCATGGAACCAGGGAGAAAAGAAGATGACCACACGCCCCCGTCCCAACGTGTTGTATCTCATGTCCGACCAGCACAATGCCGGGTGCATGAGTGCGGCCGGGCATCCGGTGGTGCGCACGCCGAACCTGGACCGGATTGCGGCGGGCGGGGTGCGCTTCAGCCGCGCGTACTGCAACAACCCGATCTGCGCCCCATCGCGTGTCTCGTTCGTCACCGGCCAGTACCCGCACACGCACCGGATCCTTGGCAACGACATTTTCGAACTGGAGGATGCGAACTCCGCAACGCTGGGCGCCACCTTCCGTCGCCATGGCTACCAGGCGGCGCTCATCGGCAAGGGTCACATGGTCCGCAATTGGGATAACGAGGCGTACGAGCACATTCGCTACTGTGACCTGTGCGACGCCGACCGCAAAGACCCGACCGTGCATCACTACTTCAAGTACCTCATGGACCATGGTTTGGCGGACATGTATGAGGACGGCGGCTTACCGCGCGAGCACGAGGCGATACGGAAGAAGTGTGCCGTAGCGCGCCTGCCCTACGAGCACTCGATCGAGCACTGGACCGGGAACGAGACGCTGGCGTTCCTCAACCAGCGGGACACGCGTCGCCCGTTCCTCATCCACATGAGTTTCGAGCGGCCGCACCCGCATTGGACGCCGTCGGCAGACCACGCCGGCATGTACAACCCGGACGCCATCCCGTTGGGTCCGGACGCCGTCGACTGGTGGGAGAGGCGATGGGCCGGGCGCCCCGATTTCATCATGAAAGCCGTCGCCGGTTGCATGCGCGACTTCACGCCGTCGGACTTGAAGAAGGCGCTGGCTTACCACTTCGCGCTGGTCACGGTCATCGACATGGAGATCGGGCGGGTGCTGGACTGGCTCCGCGAGCACGGTGAACTCGACAACACCGTCATCGTCTACACGGCCGATCACGGCGATTTTGCGGGGGATCATGGCATCTGCGACAAGAACATCGGCATCTACGAATCGATCCATCGCATGCCGTTCCTCCTCTCCTACCCCGGCGGTCCGCGCGGCGTGGTGCGCGAGACGATCATCGAATCGGTCGACATGTTTCCAACGCTCTGTGAACTGACCGACGTGCCGAGCCCCAGCGGCATGGACGGCCGTTCGATTGTCCCGGAGGCCGAGGGCAGGGGGGGGGGGCGTGACTTCGCGACTTGCGAATGGGATTACGTGGGGCCGCAGAAGCGCGTGTGCGCGATCCGCACGGCGCGACACCGGCTGGTCTACTACTCGCACGCCCAGGGCGGCGAACTCTACGATCACGACACGGATCCGTGGGAGATGACCAACCGTTGGTCCGACCCGGAGTGCCGCGACGTCCGCCTGCATCTGTTGGAACTGCTGTTCGACCAGGTGAACCAGTACACGCGCAAGGCCGACATAGGCAGCGACTATCGCGTCGGCCATCAAACCCGGTTCACTCCGACCCGGCTCCTGCACAAGGACTGTCGCAAGTGGTCGGAGATTGAGGCGCTCGGCCCGAAGCCGCGTTGAGCAGGTGATGTCGAGCCAGGAGAGAAATCGTGAACTGCAATAGGACCGCATGGGTCGTTTTGGCCGTCGTTCTGGGGCCAGCCTTTTGTGCAGGCGATGAGTCCGCGTCGGTCCCCGGTGGGGCTGTCGCCACGCTGGTCGAGGGCGGCCGGGCCACCTGCTCGATCGTCGTTGCGGCGCCCGGTGCACAGCGACCGGCAGAGGAGCTGGCGACGTATCTGTTGAAGATCTCGGGTGCGTCGATCCCGGTCGTGCCGGCCGCCGCCGGAGTGGCGGGGTTTCGCGTCGTGGTGGGGGGCAGGACGGCCGGCGACATCGAGGTGGATGCGACCACGTGGGAGGGCATGTCTCGCGATGGCTACGTCATCCGTAGTTCACCCTCGGCGCTGCTACTGACGGGGAAGACGGAGTTGGGCATGTTCTACGCTGTGGACGCGTTTCTGGAGAAGCAGTGCGGCGTCCGCTGGTTCATGCCGGGCGACCTCGGTGAGGTCGTGCCGAAGATGGATGCGGTGCGGATCGGCAGGCTGGATGAAACTGGCAGGCCGGTGTTTCGCATGCGTTGGGTCGGCAGGGGCGAATGGGCGCGGCGGAACCGGATGAACGTCGGCGTCGGGGCTGAGGGTGAGTTCAAGGTGAAGTGGTTTGTGCACACCTTCGATTCGTTGCTGCCGCCGGAGACGTACGGCGCCGCGCACCCCGAGTACTATGCTCTGGTTGGCGGCAAGCGCGCGGCCCCGAAAGGCAAGGGTGATCAGGTCCAGCTCTGCACCTCGAACCTCGAGGTGATCCGGGAGGTCGCGGCCAATAGCATCCGGCTCAAGGACGCCGACCCGACGCTGGACATGATTTCCGTCGACCCGATGGATAACCTGAGTTTCTGCGAATGCGAGAACTGCCGGGCGCTCGACGAACCGGGCGCGGAAACCAACAACTCGCTGACGCGTCGCCTACTGATCTTCTACAACGCGGTGGCGGAGATCGTGGGCCGGAAGTACCCCGATCTCCTGCTGAAGAGTATTGCGTATCTCAGCTATGTGGCCCCACCCGTGGACGCCAAGGTGCGCGTCAGCAGCAACAGCGTGATCCAGTTCTGCCGTTTCATCTGTCACAACCATGCCCTGACCGACCC
This sequence comes from Lentisphaerae bacterium RIFOXYA12_64_32, assembly GCA_001803235.1. Classification (GTDB taxonomy): domain Bacteria; phylum Verrucomicrobiota; class Lentisphaeria; order Oligosphaerales; family YB12-FULL-65-16; genus YB12-FULL-65-16. The sequence continues at coordinate 43,521 of MHBL01000418.1, read as the reverse complement.
CGGCTGCCCCTACAACCGCGAGTATAACAAGTACATCCAGGGCTGGCGTCAGATCGCCGGGAACGTTGCGATCTACGAATACTACTACAAGTGTTCGTGGCTGGAACTGCCATGGCCGATCGTGCACACGCTCAGGACGGACATCCCCTATTTCCAGAAGCTGGGGATGTTCGGTGTGGCCACGCAGTATGGGGCCAACCTCGGTTCCAACGGGTTGGACTACTACGTGGCGGCGAAGCTGACGTGGGACCCGAGTCTCGACGTGGATGCGCTGGTGGCGGACTTCTGCACCCGCTTCTACGCCGGCGCGAGTGCGCCCATGCTCGAATACTACCGCACGCTCGAAGACGCGGCGGTCGCGTCCGGGGTCCACATTGCGCGGCAGCGGTCCTACGCGGAGGTGGTGGCGCTCTTTACCCTGGAATTGCTGGCGAAACTCGATGCCTGCCTCACGCGTGCGGAGTCCGCTGCCGGGGGCGCGGCTTCGCCTGCGGACAGCGCGACGCTTCGGGCGCGTCTCGAACTGGTGCGGACGTCGCTGGAGTACACCGAGGCCTGTGCCGAGTACCTGAGAGTGTTGGCGGCGTTGCGCAAGGACGAGGACGCGCCTTGGATTTCCGCGGCGCTGGCGGCTCAAGCCGCGGAGGTCGGCGCCCCGCATGTCGAGCGGATCAGGACCATTCTCAACCGCGGTAAGGCACTGGGTGCTACCGGTGGTCCGGAAACCAGTTACATGACACGACTGCTGGACCCGGCCGGTGTCCTGCGGAACTGGGACATACCGGAGATAGGCTTCGGCGAGAAAGGCAAGTCCCGTCAGAAGAAGGACTGGTTGGCGGAGTCTGGTCGGGAGCCAATGGCACCTCCGCGCCCGGCGACGTTCGCGGTCTGGTTGTTCGGGAACGATTTCGACTCGGACGACGTGCAGTCCGAGCATGACGTGTGGTTGATCAACACGGCGGGCGAGAAAGTCAAGATCGGCGTGCTGGCGCCGGTGGGTGATGCCGGGGACAAAGCGGACAAGTGCTACGTCATCGGCGGGTTGAGTGCCGCCGAGTACCCGCGCGACAAGCTGGCTTTGGTGGTGACCGATGCTGGTGGCTCGTGGACGGTTTCGACGGTCTTCGGTGTCTATGTCATGCCGGACGAGCCAGGACTGACATCCGTCGCCGCCACCGAGAGGCTGACCCGCGACCTCAACTCAGTCCGCATCGCATCGCTCGGGTTCATCGAGAGCGCGGACCGCGGCATGGATTGTGGCGATGCGAAGGAGCTGAGGCTAGAGATCGAGTTGGCTGCAAGGCCGGGCGAGTGAAGGGCCCGAGCGGGCAACTGTTCAGCAGAACGGTCTCCCGCTTTTCGGCCTTCCCTCAGGCCGGTCAAGATGATCGGGCAAGGCGAATAGACGGTGGACGAGACCGTAGCGAAGACATCCCGAACGAGGAGTTGAGCAGAAATGCAAAAGATCAGGTATGGAATCATCGGTGCAGGTCAGATGGCCTGCGGACACTTGCGCTGCATTCGTGCGATACCGGATATCGAGATCGTTGCGGTTGCCGATTCCAGCGAGAAAAGCCTGAATGTTTTCCGGCACTGCATGAATGATCCCGCCATTCTGCAAGCTCCGGGCATCAGCCACATGGACAGGTGCCGCCAAGTGGAAGCGATGCCCCCGCCACCCGATGACGGACGGGTGAAGTTCTTTTCGGACTACCGCGAACTGCTGCAGCTCGATGAGGTGGACGCAGTGGTCATTGCGACGCCCGACCACACCCACGTGGACATTGTGGCTGACAGCCTTGCTGCGGAGAAGCACGTGCTCAGTGAGAAGCCGGCAGCGACCTCGCACGAACAGCTCGCCAGGCTTGAACAAGCCGTGAAGCCGTCGAGTCGCATCTACCAGGTGGGACTCGAGTGCCGGTACCTGCCGGTCTTCCAGAGAATGCGGCGGATGATCGAGGAGAACGCGGTCGGTTCGCCAAGAATGATCTGGTGCCTGGAGTTCAGGGGGCCGTTCCTGGAGAAGCGGGGCAACTGGATCATGTTCCAGGACAAGACCGGCGGCGTGTTTGTGGAGAAGACCTGTCACTACTTCGACCTCATGACGTGGTTTGCGGACTCCGCACCGAGCAAGGTCATTGCGTTGGCAAGTCAGGATGTGGTCAAAGACATCTACGGGGTCAAGCCTGACATCTTCGACAACGGCTGGGTGCTCGTCGAGTACGAGAACGGCGCCAAAGCGATGCTCGGGCTCTGCATGTTCAGCCACCACCCGCTTTCCATTGGCGTCGTGGGTGAGGCGGGCAAGATGGAGGGTCTCTACGCCGAGCAGAAGATTCACTACCACAAGAGCGGCGAGAAACGCGTCGAGATCGACGCCAAAGAGGGCAACGAGCACGCACACCTGAGCCACGGCGGCGGAGTCTACTTCGAGCATCTGGCATTCGTCGACAGCATCAGGACCAACCGTCGGCCGCTGACCGACATCGACGTCGCCAGGTGGAGTACGGTGGTCGGGCTTGCGGCCGAGGAATCCGCCAGAAAGGGCGGTCTGCCGGTCACGTTTTGAGGTATGCATGCGGCTGCGGCTGAGTCAGCCCAGGCGTTAAGGCCTGGGCGCCGACGAGGCGCCAGTCGCGAGGAGTCGGAAATGAACGACGTGTGGAACTACCTGAGTCCGGTTGAAATCCTGTTCGGCGACGGGGCGTTGGCGCGGCTCCCGGAGCGTGTCGACACCGCGGCGGTGTTGCTGGTCACGGACCCGCACCTGGCCGCGGCGGGAATCACCGAGCGGGTGCGCGGTCTGCTCCCTGACCGCGAAGTGGTCGTCTTTGCCGACGTGGAGCCGAATCCTTCGGTGGAAACGATCAATCGCTGCGGGCGCCTGGCCGGGGAGCACAAGATCGGTTGCGTGGTCGGGGTTGGCGGCGGCAGTTCGCTCGACACGGCCAAGGCGGCGGCTCTGGTCGCGGCCACCGGTGCGGACGTGGCCGAGTACCTCGATGGCAAGCGCAAGGTCGAGAAGCACAGCATCCCCGTCATCGCGGTGCCGACGACAGCGGGAACGGGCAGCGAGGTGACGCCGGTCTCGGTCATCACCTGGACCGCGCGGCACTGCAAGCAGCCGCTCGTCAGTCCGTATCTCTTTCCCGCCCTCGCCATCGTTGACCCGGAACTGACGTACTCGATGCCCGCGACCGTCACGGCGGCAACGGGAATGGATGCGCTTTCGCACGGCCTGGAAGCCTACTGGTCCCGTGGCGCCATGCCGGTCACCGATGCTCTGGCCATCGGCTGCATCACGCGAGTCCTGCCCTTCCTCGGCAGGGCAGTCCGGAACGGGGACGACCGCGAGGCGCGCCGCGAGATGGCCCTGGCATCCTTGCTCGGGGGGCTTGCATTTGCACTGCCGAAGACCGCGGCCGTGCACGCCTGCAGTTTCCCGCTGACCTCGCGGTTCGGCGTCCCGCATGGGACCGCCTGCGCGTTGACCCTGGCGGCGTTCGTCGAGTTCAACTACCCGGCGCTGCAGGGCAAGATGGATGTGCTGTTTCAATGTTGCGGAGTCCGCAGCCTGGGCGAGTTTGCCGATGCGGTGCGTGCGCTCCACGCGCAGGTCGGACTGCCGACGCGACTCTCGCAGTGCGGGGTCCGCGCCGAGGACATGGACACGCTTGTCGCCGAGAGTTTTCACCCGAACATGCGCAACAATCCCAAAGAGGTTACCCCCCACGACCTAACGGACATCTACAGGAGGCTGCTGTGAACACATTTGTAGCGACATCCCCCGAGTTCAATCAAGCGGAGTATGACCGGCTGGCGGCGCAGTTCCGGTACGTGATCACCGACATTATCTGCCGTGCCGGTTCGGGGCACCTGGGCGGCGCCCTGAGCCTGGTCGAGATCGTCCTGACCTTGTACGGGCGCGTCATGCGCGTCGAGCCGGCGAACCCGAAGTGGGCGGACCGCGACCGGCTCGTACTCTCGAAAGGACACGCCGCACCGGTGCTCTATGCGGCGCTGGCGTGGAAAGGGTTCTTCCCCGCATCGTGGCTCCCGACCATGAACGCGGACGGGACGCGGCTGCCCAGTCACGCCGACGCGCGCACCGTGCCGGGCATCGACATGACGACCGGGTCGCTGGGGCAGGGCCTGTCGGCGGCGTGCGGCATCGCCCTGGCCGGACGCATGAACGGCAAGACCTACCGCACGTTCTGCATCATTGGCGACGGCGAGAGCAATGAGGGTCAGAACTGGGAGGCTGCGATGTTCGCAGCCCACCGCAAGCTGGACACGCTCACGGCCATCTGTGACTACAACCAGTTGCAGATCGACGGCACCACCCACGAGGTCCTCGAACTGGAACCGCTGGCCGACAAGTGGCGCAGCTTCGGCTGGGAGGTGTTCGAGATGAACGGGCATGACTGGGACGATATCCACCACACCATTCAGCGCGCCGCTCAGGTCAAGGGCCGGCCCGGTATGATCATCGCGCACACGGTCAAGTCCAAGGGTCACCCGCTGACCGAGAACAAGCCGGAGAGTCACAACATCAAGGTCCCAAACGAGGCGGCGTACCGCAAGTACATGGCGTGTTTCGCCGACAGCGGCGTGACCGCGCCGTATTGATGGCGCGGCGCCACAAGAGAGGTTTCAGGTGTCAGGTTTCAGGTGTCAGGGTCTCGGCAGTGTCGAAGGTCTCGATGATCCCGATGATCTCGTGAGCCCTTCGACCTCAGTCGCATAGACCCTTCGAGAACAGGGAGTGTTGAACCATGGCCTACCACGAACTGGAAATGCGCGCGGTTTACGGGATCACGTTGAACGAACTGATGGATGCGGACCCCAATGTGGTCTGTGTCGAGGCGGACCTAAGCAAGGCGTCGGGGACAAACCCCGAGGTCGCGAAGAAGCATCCGGCGAACTTCGTCAACGTCGGGGTGGCGGAGGCGAACATGATCTCGGTCGGCGCCGGTCTGGCCGCGGAAGGGAAGATCCCGTTCTGTGCCAGCTTCACCTGTTTCGCGTCGCGGCGGGTTTACGACCAGATCACCATCAGCGTCGCGTACGCCAACAACAACGTGAAGGTCGTCGGTACGGCGCCGGGCATCACGGCCGGGCCGAACGGCGGCACGCACATGTGTTTCCAGGACCTCGCCATCATGCGTGCCATGCCGAACATGCACGTCTACAGCCCGTGTGACGTCTACGAACTGCGCGCTGTGCTGCGGCACATGGCCCGCTCGGGCAAGCCGACCTACATGCAACTGATCCGCCCCAAGATGCCGAAACTGTTCGACGACGGTTGCGCGTTCGACCCGGAGCGGGCTGTGGTGCTGCGGCCGGGAACGCAGGTGACGTTGGTGTCGACCGGGTACATGACCCCGTTCGCGCTGGACGCCGCCAAGAACCTGGCCACGGCCGGCGTCGATGTCGAACTGCTGCACTACCCGTCAGTGAAGCCGTTCGACGCCGCAACGCTCATCGCCTCGGCGCGCAAGACCGGCCGTGTGGTGACGGTCGAGAACCAGAATATCATCGGCGGACTCGGCGGTGCGGTGTGCGAAGTGCTATGCGAGAACCACCCGGTCCCGGTGAAGCGTCTTGGCGTTCCCGACCGGTTCGGCGAAGTGGCGACCGAGAAGTACCTTTTCGACAAGCACGGGTTCGGTACGCCGCACATCGTCGACGCGTGCCGGCGAATGGCTGGGAGGTGCGCATGAAAATCGCCGTCGGCTCGGTCGTCAAGGGCTTCCGGCTCAAGGAAGCGATCAAGGCGCGCTTGCAGGCAGCGGGTCACGAGGTGATCGACGTTGGTTGCCATGACACGTCGGTGTTCGTGAAGTTCCCGAGCATCGGCCAGCGCATTGCGTCGGCCCTTGCGGATGGCGGCGCCGAACTGGCGGTGAACTGCTGCGGCAGCGGCACGGGTGCTAGCCTGGCGGCGGGCAAGTTCAAGGGCGTTTGTGCCGTCAGTTGCGAGTCGGTGCAGACGGCGCGGTTGGCCCGGGTCGTCAACGACGCCAACGTGCTGTGTCTCGGCGAGGCGGTCGTCGCGCCGGAACTCGCCTGCCAGATGGTCGATGCGTTCGTGAGCGTGCGGTTCCAGGATGCGCCGGACGTCCCCGAGAAGGTCCGGGAGTTCTGGCGCGAAGCGCGCGACGAACTGATGACACGCGGCGTTGCGGTTGGGCCGCGACAGATCGAAACGCTCGGGGGCTGAGAAGGCGTGCGGGTCTGTCGTAGTGCCCGGTGCAACACCAAGCGCGCCCCAAGCCGGCCCGCGAGGACGCGGGCGCTCCAAAGAGGCACTCCATGGGGCCGATCTCCTGGTCTTGGGCCGGGGGGCATGGGTGTCGGACGCGCCATGGAAACGGAAGGCGAGTACGAATGACGGGAGGTCCCAACATGAGGAAGCGTGCTGTAATCGCTGTTGCGTGGGCCAACATCCTCTGGTGGCTCGGGGCAACGGTTGTGTCGGCAGCGCCGGTGTTGGTGCAGGATGGGGTTCCGCGGGCGACGATTGTGGTTCCCGAGGGGGCGGGCGAGACCACGCGCCAGGCGGCAGCGGAACTGGCCAGGTATGTGAAGGCCATTTCCGGCGGTGAACTCCCCACCGTCGCCGCGGCACAGGCCGTGGCTGGGGTTTGCCCGGTGCGTGTTGGCGTGCGGGACGGCCTCTTGGCCGAGGAGACCGAGTTCCTGCAGGGTCATGCCGAAGGCGTTGTGATCCGTGTCGCCGATGACGCGGTGGTCCTGTGCGGCGGCTCGGAGCGCGGCACGTTGTTTGCGGTGTACCGCTTCCTCGATCAGTATCTCGGGTGCCGGTGGCTGGCGCCGGATATCGAGTTCGTGCCTGCCGCAGTGACGCTTGCACCGGCGGTGGGGCGGACCATGACCGCGCCGGCGTTCGAGCACCGGTTCTTCGTTGACCGCGCGAACGCGGCGTGCCTGTCGTGGGGGCTGAAGGTCGGGATGAACGGCTACTACTCCCCGGACTCGGCCCCTGTCAACGGCCAGTGCTTCTACCTGCCGCCGCAGCTCCCGGGCTGTCACACCTACTGCCAGGTGATTCCGCCGGACAAGTATTTCGCGACGCACCCGGAATGGTACCCGCTCATCAAGGAGCAGCGTGTTCCCAGCCGCGATAACGTGCAGTTGTGCGTCACCGCCGAGGGACTGGCCGACGAGTTTGCGCGGAACATCGTTGCCATCTTTGACGGCGACCCCAACTGCCGTATCACGTCCATTTCGCCCAACGACGGCTACGGCTGGTGCGAGTGCGAGCGTTGCCAGAAGCTCGACCGTGACTTGTGCGGCGCCCGCACCACGCGGCAGGGCCTGGCTGGTGACCGGCCGTTCATGGGTGACCGGGTGTTCTGGTTCGCCAACGAGGTGGCGCGTCGTGTCGCCGTGAAGCATCCGGACCGACTGCTGCTGGTGCTGGCCTACGTCAATTACGCCGAGCCCCCGGACACGGTCAAGCCCCTGCCCAACGTGGTTCCCTACCTCTGCCACTATGCGCCCGCGGATTACTCGAGGGCCATCGCGGACCCGGCTTCCGAAGCCAACCGGCAGTTCGACGTGCTGCTGCGCAAGTGGGCCGTTGCCGCGCCGCACCTGCTGTTCTACTCGTACGTCAGCAAGTCCATGTGGTGGCGGCTGCCCCGACCGGTGCAGCGGACCTTTGCGGAGGACATCCGGTACCTGCATTCGCTCGGTATTCGCCGTTACTACTGCCAGAGCACGCTGAGCGACTGGAAGCTCGATGGCCCGCTCTACTACGTCATCGCGCGTCTGCTGTGGGACCCCGAGGCCAACCCTGTCGCCGTTGCCGAAGACTGGACCCGCCACATGTTCGGCGCGGTGGCACCGGCCATGAACGACTTCTACAGACACGTGGATGATTCGGTGCGGCGCACCGGGAAACCCTACTCCGAAGATCCGCCCAGCCAGGCGCCGGGTCTGTACTCGCCCGCAGACATCGAGTGTGCCCGGGCTGCGCTGGCACGGGCGGCCAAGTCTGCAGACAGCGCCGCCGGCCTCGACCGGATCAAGGCGGTGAGCGACACGTTTGAGTACGGATGGCAGATGGTTCTGGCTATCGAGATGATGCAACGGTACCGGGACGAACTGGATATCGACGCGGCGACCCTGGTCAAGGAGCACGGGCAGAAAGCCCTGGCGCTGTGCCGCAATTCGGGCGCCGCCCGGTTTGTGGAGTCCATGGACCTGAACATCGAGTTGGGCGAATTCGCCAGCGGCTTCGGCAAGGCTGAGACGAAAGGCGGACGCACTTGCTGGAACGCGGATGAGACGGGGCCGGGCGACACCAGCGCGGGCTGGGCGACCGTTGTCATTCGCGCGGCGGACGCAACGCAACCGGTGACGGTTGCCATGGACGTCTGGGGCGAGTCAGCGTTGGACGGCATTGTGGTCAACACCGACGGGGAGCGCCGGAGTTACGCCCAGGGCGGCATCTGGACGCCGGTGAAACCCGAGGTCCCGTTGTCGGGGCAGGCACGCTGGGAGACGCTGGTGTTCCGCATTCCACCCGCGGCCATGGCGCCGGGTAAGCGCACCCAAACGATCGGCCTGGGCGGCGGCGACTCACAGATCTGGGTGGCGCACATCCGGGTCGGGGACGCGCCGCCCAAGTAGAACCGTGAAGGAAACGCACCTTCGTAGCCACGCAGGTAGACTGTAGGTGGATAGGCTGTTAGGCTGTAAGGAAAAACGAGTTGAAACCCATGCGGTCGGAGTGGGCCAACGCCCGCCTATTGACTACCCACAGTCCAGCCGCGTCAGGAGCAGAAACAAAGGAGCGAGACATGGAACTCACCATTGGTTGCACCACACGGCCCTTCAATAAGCTGACGCTGGCGGAGGCGCTGGCGCACATTGCGGAAGCAGGCTATACCGACGTGGCCGTGTTCAGTCACGGCGGCAAGGTACCGGTGAACGCCGAGAGCACGGCGTCGGAGATTGCCGGCGTGCGCAAGGCGGCGGCGGACGCAGGTCTGCGGCCCTCGATGGTCATTGGCGGGACCCGGTTGGAGCAGGGGCTCGATGCCGCGGTCGACAACTACCGCCGGCTGATCGACAACGTCGCGGCGGTCGGTGCCACCTGGTTGCTCGACTGCGGCACCGGCAACGAAAAGCTCTACGAGGACTACTTCGAGCTGATGCGGCGTTGCGCGCCGCACGCGCAGTCGTGCGGGGTCCGCATCACCATGAAGCCGCACGGCGGGATCAGCCTGACAGCCGAAGACCTGGCCCGAGCCCACGAAAAGGTGAACCACCCCGCATTCGGCATCTGCTATGACCCGGGTAACTTGGTGTACTACACGAAGGGTGCACGCCGGCCGGGCAAGGACGCGACCGAGATCGCCTCGCGGGTTTCCACCGCGATCATCAAGGACTGCAAGGTCGAGAACGACGTTCCGGACGTGATGGTGACGGCCGGGGACGGCCTGGTCGACTTCCCGCTCGTGCTCGGGAACTTGGCGCGGGGCGGCTTCCGGGGTCCGTTCTACGTGGAGTGTGTGGCGGGCACGGAACTGCCGCGCATCAAGCGGAATGTGGCGTTCACGCTCGGGTATGTGAAGGGGATCTTGGCGGGGTTCGCCGCGGGCTGAACTGCCCGGTCAGGCGTCTGCGCTGCCCGCGGGCCAATGAACACTGAAACCGGCGCTGCCGTTCAATCCGGGATTTGCCGAACGGGGCACAGCGGTTTCCCCAACGAGGATTCACGCATGACTACAGCAGGCATTTTGGTTCTGGGGCGTCGTCGGCCGGGGTTCGACCCGGAGTGGGCATCCCACATCGTGGGACGGGTAACGGAGCAGTTGCGGAGTGCCGCGTTCGTCGCCCTTCGTCCTGCCGCACCCATCGTCGACGAGGCGACACTTGAGGTCGCGGTGGTTGAGTGCCAATCCAAGGGTGTGGACACTCTGGTGGTGTTGCAGCCGACGATGAGTGACGGGAACCTGGCGGTGGCGCTCGACCGGCTCTGGACCGGCCCGTTGGTGCTCTGGGCTACGCCGGAGAGGCCCGATGGCAGCATGATCAGTTCGTGCAGTTTGGTCGGCACGCATGTGTTCGCGTCGACCCTGCGCCAGCTTCGACACCCGTTCGAACTGGTCTACGGCATGCCGGGTTTGTCCGAGACCGCTGCGCAACTGCACGCGGCCGTGCGATTGGCTGTTGCCGCGCAACGCCTGCGACGCAGCAAGGTTGGGTTGGTGGGCAGTCACGCGCCTGGGTTTGTCAACATGGCGTCGGACCCGTTCGAGTTGAGGCAGCAGCTTGGGCCGCAATTGCGGCAGTTTGGGCTGCACGAGTTCCAGGACCTGGTGCAAAGCGTGGCAGCGGCTGAGGTGGACAAAGATCTGGCCACCTTCCGCGAGTTGGGCATACCGCTGCTGGATATGACAGAGAGCGATCTGCCGTTGGCGTCTCGTTACTATTTGGCCATGAAGCATTTGTTCATCACTGAGGGGATCGACGCGCTGGCCGTACGCTGCTGGCCGGAGTGTCCCAGTATGCTCGGGCAGTGGCCGTACGTGGGCATGGCGCGGTTGGCGACCGAGGAGTTCCCGATCGCCTGCGAGGGCGACGTGGACGGGGCGGTCTGCTGTCTGGCCGGCGCCTTGCTCGAGTTCGGGCAGGGGTACCTTTCCGACTGGCTCGAGCACGATCGTTCGACGATCACGCTGTGGCACGGCGGGAACGCGTGCCTGGGCTTGTGCGAGGCGGTCGGGGCCGAGTTTGGCCCGCGTGCGGCGTGCCACTTCAACAACCGCAAGCCCGGGGTGCTCGACGCCAACCTCAAGGCGGGGGTGCCGATCACGCTGTTCCGCTTCTGGCGCTGTGACGGCGAATACCGCCTGATGGTGCGCGAGGCATCTACCATCCAGCCCCGGCGTCTGCTGCGGGGCACCAACGGGCTGGCGGAACTGCCGGGAACGGACGTGGCGGCGCTGTTCGAAGAACTGTGCCACGCCGGCATGCCGCATCACGTGGCGGTGTTCGGCGGACAGCACGCCGCCACGCTGCGGCGCCTGGCGCGGTTGTTGAACGTGCGCGTGATGGCGTAGGGAAGGGGGCCGGCCGCCTTGGCGGCACCCTCTGACCAACATGTTCGTCGGAACGGCTATCGGGCGTCATGGGTCACTGAGTCACTGAGTCACTGAGTCATGAATCCGACCGCCGTGGGGAAGTAGATGCCAGGCCGTACGGCGCAAAGGAGCAGAACCAAACCATGGCGGACTGCAAGGTTAGATTGGGTTGTCAGACGATTTCCTGGGGCGAGGGACAGAACCGGCGGTTTCCCGAGGTGTTGGCGGAGATCGCACGCGCGGGGTTTGAGGGCGTGGAGATCGGCTGGCGCCGTCTGGCGGACACGCCGCCCGCACGGCTGCGGGCGATGTTGGCCGATCACGGGCTGGTGCTGGCCGCGTCGCACGTGGGCGGGAATCTTGCGGACACCGCGCAGGCCCGCGGCGAGTGGGAGATGCTCGATGGAGTGCTCGATTACCTCGGCGAAATGGGGACGCCGCGTCTGATGTTCTCCGGGCTCAGCAGCGTTACGGACCGCACCGGGCTTGATGCCGAACTGGCGGTGCTGCAACGCGCCGCCGAGCATTGCCGGGCGCGCGGGGTGGGGCTGCTGTACCACAACCACGACTGGGAGTTCCGGAACGACGCGATGATTCTCAATGCGCTCTTGGCGGCACGCGCGATGGAGTTCTGCCCCGACATCGGCTGGGTCACGAAAGCGGGCGCAAATGTGACCGACGTGCTCTGCCGGATGGCAGGTCGTGTCGGGGCGATGCACTTCAAGGACTTTGCGGACGCAACGCCGGGAATCAACACGGTTGTGCTCGGGACCGGGATCGCGGCCTTGGGCGAGGCCGCCTCCTGGGTCGAGGCCAACGTCCGTGGTGAGTTCTGGGTGATCGCGGAGCAGGACAGGACGGACCGGCCGACCCGAGAAATGGCCGCCGCGAACCTGGCCTACATGAAGTCGGTGCTCGGGATCAGTGCGCGTTGAGCCCCCGGCCTTCCCGGTTGTGGTCAGTCGGCCCCGTTGCGCCGCGATGCCACGAGTTTCTGCTTTCCGATGATCTCGATGATTTCGAAGATCCCGAAGATGCCGAAAGGGTTCACCTGTCCGCCTCCCGCAGCGACAACCCCTGAGACCTCTTGACGGGTGGACCGGCAGCACAGCAAGCAGGAGCGTCAATGACCGAACTGGTCCTCTTTTGCCTGATCTGTTCGCTGGGCATGTGCGTGCAGTCGTTTGTGGGCTTCGCCGGCTCGCTGGTCGCCGTGCCGTTGTTCTCGCTGTTCATCTCGCCCAAGGTGGCGGTGCCGACCTACAACCTGGTCATGTTGGTGGTCAATCTCGTGCTGGTCCTTGAGACGCGGCAACATGTGGACTGGCGCCGGGTCGGGCGGCTCTTGATCGGTGGACTGGTGGGCATCCCCATCGGCGCCTACGGGCTCAAGCATCTCCCGGTCCACGTCATCGGGTTGATCATCAGCGTCGTCACCCTGACGTTCGCAATACTGTTCATGTTCAAAGTGAAAGTGCGCCTCCACGAGAATCGGCCTACCGAACTGGGAATCGGCCTGCTCAGCGGTTGGCTCGGCGGCGCCATCTCCGAGTCCGGACCGCCTGTGGTCGTCTACGGACTGGCCCGCGGCTGGGACAAGAACACGTTCCGCTCCACGTTGATCACGTATTTCTTCTTCCTCTGCATCATGGCCAACGTCAGCTTCCTTTACCTCGGATTGCTGTCGTGGCAGAGCGCCCGCTATGCCAGTGCCGCCGTACTGCCGACACTGGCGGCCGCCATCATCGGGATCTGGCTGAAAAATCGCGTCAATGAAACCTTCTTCCGGCAAGCCGTGCTGACGGTGATCGTCATCGTTGCTTTGCTCGGCCTGTTGCGCCACGCGCTGGGGTGAGGCAGGCGCGGTTCCTGGGCCTGCGTCCGGTTCGGCAAACGGGCCGAAGCGCCACGCATGTCGGCCGTTACGCCCGTGAATCGCCACCCGCGAACGATTCCCGTCATGTCCTTTCTGCGGCACCCTTGACACCATCCGAATAAGGAGTAAGGTATGCCTATAAGGAAAAAATAATATGGTTGTTGATCCATGGACTGTATTCGAGCCGGGGCGGATCGTGAGCGTGGCCAAGGCGCTTGCGTCGGAGACGCGCGTCGCCATTCTCCGTGCGCTTGAGGATCAGCCGCTGAGCATCAGTGCGGTGGCCAGGGCGGTTGGGGTTTCGCAGCCGGCGGCCACACAGCATGTGCAGACGCTCGAGCGTGCTGGCTTGGTCGAGTCGGAAATGGTCGTCGTCGACGGCGCGATGCAGAAGCTCTGCCGGTGCTCGCACCGTGAGATTCTCTTCCGCTTCCCGACCGCCCAGGAGATTCAGGATCCCTTCCTGACGCACCGGTCGTCCATGCCGGTGGGTGCGTTTTCGAAGATCCGCGCGGAGCCGCCGTGCGGCATGAGCAAGGTGGACGGTCCGATCGGGATTCGCGACAGCGAGGCGTGGTTCTCGCATCCGGACCGGTTTCTGGCCCAAAGTCTGTCCATGGGGCATGGTTTTGTGGAGTACGAGTTTGCGCGCGAGTTCCCGGCGGGCGTGGATGTGCTGGAGGTATCGCTCACGGCCGAGATCTCCAGCGAGGCGTCGCTGCCGGCGGGCATCAACGAGTGCCCATCGGACATCACGTTGTGGGTCAATGCGGTCAAGATCGGCACCTGGACGTGTCCTGGTTTTTTCACCGGAACGCGCGGGCGCCACACGCCGTCGTGGGTCTCGATCCAGGCGAACCAGTTCGGCTTGCTCAAGACGTGGCGCATCAACCACGACGGCGCCAAGCTAGACGGCCTGTTTCTATCCAACGTGAAGCCCGAAGCCCTGCACCTGTTTGATCAGCGTGTGACCACCGTCCGCTTGGGCATCGAGGACAGTGCGACCTACAGGGGCGGGTTGCACTTGTTCGGCGCGAAGTTCGGAAACTACGCCTTGGATTTGGTCTTGGAGGTTCGGTACACGGTGACGGCGTGCCCGGTGGCACGGGGCGGATGAAGGGCGGAGAAAGGTGTCGGGTGTCGGGTGTCAGAGGCTGCGTTGGCGTCGATGATATCGATGATTTCGAAGATTCCGATCTTCCCCCGACTGAACCCTGACCCCGTATCTGAAGAAGGAGAGCACAACATGGCCAGCAAGCTTGCGATTCAGGGTGGAACCAAGGTCCGCACGAAGCCGTACCCGAAGTGGCCGATGGCGGGGAAAGAGGAGGAGGACGCACTGATCCGTGTCCTGCGCAGCGGGACGTGGGGGTGCACACAGGGCTCGGAAGTGGGCAAGTTCGAGGCGGCGTTCGCCAAGTACCAGGATGCGAAGCACGGCATTGCGGTGGTGAACGGGACCGTGTCGCTGCGTCTGGCGTTGATGGCATCGGGCATTCAGGCGGGTGATGAGGTCATCGTCCCGCCTTACACGTTTCTGGCCACGGCATCGTCGGTGGTTGAGGCCAACGGCACGCCGGTGTTTGTGGACATCCATCCGGATACCTACAATCTGGACCCTGACAAGATCGAAGCGGCGATCACGCCGCGAACCCGCGCCATCATCCCTGTGCATGTGGCCGGTCTGGCGGCGGACATGGACCGGATCCTGGCTATTGCCCGAAGGCGCAACCTAACGGTGATTGAGGACTGCGCCCACGCGCACGGCGCGACGTACAAGGGCCGGAAGGTCGGCGCCATCGGCGACATGGGCAGTTTCTCGTTCCAATCCTCGAAGAACCTGACCAGCGGCGAGGGTGGGATCATTCTGAGCGACAACGATACGGTGGCGGCCATGTGCCGTTCGCTCCACAACTGCGGGCGTGTCGAGGGCGGGACGTGGTACGGGCACCGGAACCCGGGGGGCAACTACCGCATGACCGAGTTCCAAGGCGCACTCCTGTCCTGCCAGCTTGTACGCCTCGAGGAACAGGCGGTGACGCGTGACGCCAACGGCCTCTACCTCGACAAGAAGCTTGCCGAGATCCCCGGCCTCCAGCCCATGGCCCGCGGCCGGTTCGGCGAAACGCGACACGCCTACCACCTGTACATGTTCCGATACGATCCGGACACGTTCGGCGGCGCGACGCGGGAGGCCTTCTGCAAGGCGGTGTCCGCCGAAGGCGTTCCGTGCTGCGGTGGGTACCCCGTTCCGCTCTACCGTCAACCGCTCTTCGCCGAGAAGCACTTCGGGCCCTTCACCGGATACCGCTCCACCCGACCGGAAATGGACTACGCCAACGTCTCCTGTCCGGTCTGTGAGCAGGCCTGCAAGGCGGCGTGCTGGATCACGCAGTCCGTGTTGCTCGGGAGCCGAGCCGACATGGACGATATTGTTGCCGCGGTTGCGAAGGTCTACGAGAACCGCGCCGAACTGGCCAGCGTGCGGTGAGGGCAGGGGCAGGGGCACGGAAGAGCAGGTCTCCCTCTCAGAGCGGTGACTTGCGCAGGCCAGGACGTGACCGAACCTGCGGTGGCTCGGCGCGTCTCGCGCCGAAGCGGGGTACTCGGGCCGGTCCCCGGCCGAGGAACTCGGGCCGAGACGGCCCCGAGCACCCTACCGCGGTCCCGGCGGTCCCGCGCCACTGCCGCGCCGCGAAACAGTAGGGAGACTCGCACATGCAAGCAGGCACTGCTCGCGTCACGATCACGCCGCCGGTGGGCACGGAACTGTCCGGCTACCTGGCTCGGATGCAGCCGTCCATCGGTGTGCACGATGAGCTGTACGCTTACGCGCTGCACCTGGAGTCGGGGGGCGAGAAACTGCTGTGGCTTCACGCCGACCTGGTTGGGTACGAGCCGGGTTTTGCGGCGCGCGTTCGCGCTGAACTGGCGCAACGGTTTGGGCTGGCGCAACGCCAGGTCGTGTTGAGCGCCACGCACACGCATGCTGGCCCGGCGACGATTCCGCTGCGGCGTTGCGGCCAGATGGATCTGGGCTACATGGAGATTTTGGAGCGGCACCTCCTGGGTGCGGCGGCGGTGGCCTGCGGCAGTACGGAACACGTGACGCTGCGTTTCGCGGAAGGCTCGGCGCAGGTGTCGCGCGACCGCCGGCGTGCGTCCCCGCACAGTCACACCGATCCGCGCCTGCCGGTCATGGCGCTGCAGCGGCAGGACGGCACGTTTGCCGCTGTGGTCGCGAACTACGCCGTGCACAATGTGGCGCTGTCCTCCAACAACCGCCTGATTTCCGGCGACATGGCTGGAGTCGCTGCGGACTTCGCACGGCGCAACCTACCGGGCGAACCGGCGGTGCTGTTCACCAACGGCGGGTGTGGCAACGTCAATCCGCTCTGTCAGTCGGATGGGTTCGAGTACGTCGAGCAGTACGGCACGGCGCTCGGCGCCGCCACCGTGCAGGCTGCACGCATGGCTGAGCCATGCGATGGCGAGACGTTGACCACCGTGGAAAGGAGTTTGACGCTGGCTCTCGACGTCCTGTCGGTCGAGACGGTGCAGGCTCAGGCCGAGCGCCTGTTGGCTGGTGTCGCCGCCATGCCGCCGGGCTACATCAAGATCCGGTACGGCGAAGCCATGACTGAGTGGCGTGACGCGACACTGGCGGCACTGCGCAACGGCACTGCACCCGCGACCCACGACACGACACTCCAGGTCGTCCGCATCGGTCCCGTGAGTTGGGTTTGCGTCCCTGCGGAAGTCTTCTCGCGTCTGGCCGACGAGTTGCGCGCTGCGCACACGCCCAAGACCTACGTCGTCGGCTACGCCAATGGTGACATGGGATACCTGCCGCACCGCGACGCCTACGCTGAGGGCGGCTACGAAGTCGCGGACGCGTTCAAGTTCTACGGCACGTTCATGGTCGCCGCCGGCGGCTACGAGCAACTCCGCGACGAGGCCATCCAAATGCTGACCGGGATCGGGGCGGAGTCCTGACTGACACCGTGGTTCCTCCCCTGCAGCGCCGTCGTCTCGACGTCTGCCTTGCTGTGGTGTGGCGGTCTGCCGCGAGGCAGGTGACCGGGATGCGTGCGGTGGCGGCGGTTCGGTTTGCGCCAGCGGGGTGGGCGCGGTCGTGGCGTGTTTCGCCCGCGAGCTCGCGGGCGCTCCCAAGGGGCTCGCCCCCTCGGCTCTCTGACTGTCGCGTTGCGCGAGCCTCTCTCCCATTCCTTGACTTCTTCTGTCTGAGCGATACGCTCTGTCGTGTGATCACCAAACGCCATCTCTTGTCCGTTCTCACAGTATGCGCCGGTCGGTCGACTCTGCCCCTCTATTGGCGGTGAGACGTGGCAGCGCGCGACGAGGCTTCACCCGTTATCGGCCAAACCTGGAGTCGGACTGTCTGGCGGAAGACGATGAGGATCCTATGCCTATGAACCAATTCGCTGTGCGCCGGTTGGGACGAACGGAGATTCGCGCCACGGAGATCGGCCTGGGCTGTGCCCGCATGGGCATGGCCGACCGCACCGACGAGAACGCCATTCGCGGCATTCGCGTCGCCATCGACCACGGCGTCAACTACCTTGACACCTCCACGGGCTATGGCGAGAGCGAGCGGCGCATCGGGCTGGCGCTCCAGGGCGGTTGGCGCGAGAAGGTGTACCTGCAGACCAAGATGGGAACCAACCCTGCGCGCCACGGCGACTACACGGCCGAGGGTACGCGTTGGAGCGTGGAGAACAGCCTGCGCCTGCTCCAGACCGACCACCTCGATGCCGTGCTCATCCACGATCCGACGGACGTCGGTGTGCCGCTCGCGCCTGGGTTCGCCTTGGATGAGTTGCTGAAGATGAAGGAGAAGGGGCTGATCGGCCATGTCGGCATCGGATGCTACGAGCCCGAGGCCCACCGGCGCGCCATCGAGACCGGCCGCATCGATATCGTGCTCACGTTTCTGAGGTACACCCTTCTCGACCAGTCCGCTGCGCAGACGACCCTGCCGTTGGCGCGCCGGTACGACGTCGGTGTCCAGCTCGCGAGCGTGTTCGGGTGCTGGTCCGGAGCGCTGGCCGGCCTCGAGCCCAAGGACAATCCGCGCGCCCAATCGATGTGGTCCTGGTGCCGGGATCGCGGCCTGAACCTCCGCCGCCTGGCCCTGCACTTTGCCCTGGCAGCGCCCATCGATGGGATTGTGATTGTGGGGCCGGGGACGCCGGAGCATGTCGAGGATGTCTGTTGCGAGGCGCTGGACCCGGTCCCCGCCGAGATCTGGCGCGATTTCAAGGCCGAATTCGGCGTGGGAGTCGAGCCGTGAGGCCGAACGCCGTGTGCCGGCGGTTTCAGGTTTCAGGAAATGCGAAGATATCGAAGACCTCGATGAGCCCGATCCGTGCGTCCACCCCGACCGCAGGAGCCCGCCGCATGCTCACCTCCACGAGCCTGAACATTTTCCCACTCTACGCGCCGCCGCGCGAGACGTTGCGGGGGTTGCGGGAGGTGGGGTTCGGCGCGGTGGATTTCAACTACTGCGACTATGCCGGCGATCCGGGCCTGCTGGGCGCGAAGTTCGCCGCGTACCTCGACGAACTGGGCGCCGCGGGCAGCGAGACCGGCATCCGGTTCTACCAGGCGCACGCGCCGTGTATCGCGCCTTGGCATGACGCCGCCGAGCGCGCCCGACTGCTGTCCCTGACCGACCACTGCATGGGTACGGCAGCGCGGCTAGGCATTCAGTGGGTCGTATTCCACCCGCTTACCGAACCGGGATTTCTCCCCGGTTACGACGCTCCGACGTTGTTGGAAACGAACCGTCTGTTCGCCCTCGACATGCTGCAGCGCAGCCGCGGTCGGTCGGGTGTGGCCATCGAGAACTGCGGCGGTGGCGGGCGGCGTTGGTTTGCGGACTCCGCAGCGGAACTGGTTGCGCTTGTGGACGCGGTGAACGACCCGCTCTGCGGCGTGTGCTGGGACACCGGGCACGGGCACATGGCCAGGGCCGACCAGGCCGCGTCGCTTGCCAAGCTCGGTGCGCACCTCAAGTGCCTGCACGTCCAGGACAACGACGGCAACGCCGACCTGCATCTCCTGCCGCTGGCCGTGCAGAAGGGCGTCGACTGGTTGGCTGTGGCGCGCGGCCTGGCGCAGGCGCAGTTCACCGGCCCGTTCAACTTCGAAGTGCACAACGCCTTCCGCGACGTCCCGCCGGAGTTGTTCGACACCGTGCTCCATCACGCCGGGAAACTGGCGAGCCGGATTGCCGGGTTGGCGGGCAATGGCGAACGCTGAGTACACGCCTGGGCTTGACTGTAAGGCCGCGGGTCTGCCACAACAGGGCTGTTTCAAGATTCGTGACCGCCGCGTGCAGCGAGTACCCCCGGCGTGTCCCCACGCCG
>MHBL01000418.1:0-24030 GCA_001803235.1 Lentisphaerae bacterium RIFOXYA12_64_32 | reverse complement strand
CTGAGGACAGGCCGCCCCTACCAGGTGTGCGCGGAGGCGTGGGCTTCCGAGACGCGGCGCCAGATCTTGAAACAGCCCTGCTGCCCCAAGCCCGCCACTTGCCGCCCGTGGCCCGGCGGCTTATGCTATGACGCTCCGTCCACAGCACCAGCGAGGTCGTCGGGTTGTGGGTTGCTGAGTTGTTGAGTTGCTGAGGGTCGGGCGCTGAGTTCCCCCCTGACAACTCAACAAAGCAGCAACTTGACAACTGGTCCCCGAACTCAGGCTCCCCCCGGCTGGAGCGACGCGAACCGCGAAAGGGCGCAACACGGCATGACACTGCGGTCTGTACTTCTCGGTCTGTTTGGGGCTGCGACGATCTGCGGCCTGAACTACATCAACGACAACATTCTGCGCCAGACGTACCTGGTCGGCAACAACATGCCGGTGTCCGTGTACGGGGCGCTGATCCTGTTCGTCATCCTGGTCAATCCGTTCCTGAAGCGCTGGGCGATGACCGGGCGCGAACTGGCCGTGGCCATGACGCTGACCCTGGCGGCGTGCTGCATTCCGGCGTCGGGGTTGCTGCGCACGTTCACCACGTCGCTGATGCTGCCGCACCACTACCAGAAGGTCGAACCGGGCTGGTCGGAGCAGGGCGTGGTGTCCATGGCGCCGAAGCGGATGCTGGCCGACCCGTCGCAGAACGAGGACGAGGCCTTGACCGGGTTCATTCAGGGCATGGGCATCGGGGAGAAACACATCGGGTTTGGGCAAATTCCATGGTACGCGTGGACGCAGACGCTCCTGTTCTGGATCCCGCTGATCCTGGCGCTGTGGTTCGGCACGATCGCCCTGTCCGTCGTGCTGCATCGGCAATGGTCGCATTACGAGCACCTGCCATATCCGATCGCGCAGTTCGCCGACTCGTTGCTGCCCGCGGAGGGCCAGGCCTCGACCAGCCTGTTCCGCAACCGCCTCTTCTGGATCGGGACCCTCGCCATTTTCGTGGTTCACCTCAACAACTACGCGTTCCAGTGGTTCCCCGACTACCTGCTCGAGATTCCCGTAAAGCTGAACCTGGCCGGCTTCGCGGAAACATTTCCGGCGTTCCAGAAGGGCGGCGGCACGCGTCTGCTGATCCCGGTGCTGTATTTCACGGTCATCGGCCTGGCGTATTTCCTGCCGTCCGATGTCGCGTTTTCCGTGGGCATTGGTCCGTTTCTCTGGGCGATTGTGGCGGGAGTCCTGGCTGGGTACGGCGTGGCCGTGGACAACATCTACGAGGGCAGCGCCTGGTACACCGGCGTGAAACCCAAGACGTTCCTGCTGTTTGGTGCGAATCTCGGCGTGTTCCTGGCCGTCCTCTACAGCGGACGACACTTCTTCGGTTCCGTTCTGCGCCGGTCCGTAGGCCTGACGTCGCGGGACGAGGTCGAAAAGGCGGAGGTCTGGAGCTTCCGGGCGTTCATGCTGTTCATGGTCATTTTCTGCGGGCAACTGGTGTCCATCGGCGTGGACTGGCAGCTCTCGGTACTCTACATGGGCGTGCTGGTCCTGTTCTACGTGGTCATGAGCCGGCTGATTGCAGAGACCGGCATGTTCTACATTCAGCCGTATTTCTTTCCGTGCACCGTTATCTGGGGCCTGGTCGGGTCGCGCGCGCTCGGCCCTGAAGTGCTGCTCATCTTGATGATGGTCAGTATGGTGCTGGTCATTGACCCGCGCGAGTCGCTCATGCCGTTCATGACCAACTCGTTCAAGATGCTGGAACTGCGGTCGTTGCGGATCGGCCGGATGGCCTTGCTGGCCGCCGCCGCAGTGATCATCGGCCTGGCCGTGGCGTTGCCCGTGACCCTCTATTTCCAGTACGACCGCGGCTACGCGCAGTGGGACGGCTGGGCTTCGCGTGCCGTGCCGCTGATGCCATTCCAGAACATGGTTTCCGTGAAGCGGAAACTCGCGGCGCAGGGGACGTTGGAGCAGGCCGGCACCGACACCGGCTGGCGGCGTCTGGCCCACTCGTCACCGAACGGACCGTGTGTGCTGGCCATGACCGCCGGACTGGTGCTGGTCCTGATCTGCGCCACCAGCCGGCTGCGGTTCACCTGGTGGCCGTTGCACCCGGTGCTGTTCCTGACCTGGGCGACCGAACCGATGTGGCGCATGTGCGGCGCGTTCCTCATTGGTTGGCTGATCAAAGCGTTGGTCACCAAGTACGGGGGGCTGACGGTCTACCAGAAGCTGAAGCCACTCATGATCGGCCTGATCGCCGGCGAGATCCTCGGTGCCGTGTTTCCGAGTATCATCGGCGCCATCTACTTTTCGATCACCGGCAAGTCGCCGGTGCCATTCCTCGTCCTGCCGGGGTGAGGCGGGCGATGGGGCGCATGAGTCTCATGGGACCCATGTTCAAGAAATGCGCCAAGCCCGCGCGCTCGCCTCTGGACCGAATCGTACATCCGGTGTATTGTAGCAACAGTACGACGGTGCTTTGCGTGTGAGGCGACCGGCGGAACCGACTGGGAGATCGTTAAACTGGACCCGCGAACCCGTCCGCTAAAGCGATGGTTCGAGGCTTCCGCCACTTCCCGGCCGAAGCTGGGGGTGGTCGGGGCCCCCGTCGATGTCCTCGTCTGCGTACTTCGCCCCCTGCCGCGGTTTCCTCGAGCGGCAGCCTGTGCCCCTCGCACCGCGAGTTCCCGGTTCTCTCATCCCTGTCGCCGACTGCCTCGCGCCTGTCGCCTCAAAGTTTAAGGAGTAACGAATGGCCAGCAGGAAGAAGCTCTTCGTCCTCGATACCAATGTGATCCTGCACGACAGTTCCTGCATCCGGCGCTTTGAGGAGCACGACATTGTCGTGCCGATCACGGTTCTCGAGGAGTTGGACCAGTTCAAGAAGGGCAACGGCACGCTGAACTACCACGCGCGCGAGTTCCTGCGCGAACTCGATCACCTGAGCGGGGACCGGTTGTTCGACGGCGGCGTGCCGATCGGCGAGGGCTTGGGGCGGGTGATCGTCCGGTTTGAGCAGCGTTTCGACACCGACCTGGCCGCGCACTTTTCGCGGAAAGAGCCGGATCACCTGATTCTGAACACGGCGTACCAGTGCGCCAAAGAGAACCCCGGTCGCAAGGTCGTCGTCGTGAGCAAGGACGTGAACTTGCGCATGAAGGCCAAGTCCATCGGGCTGTTCGCCGAAGACTACACCAACGATCACGTCCGTGACCTTGACACGCTCGAGGAAAGCTATCGCGTCTACCGCGACATGCCGGACGATGTGCTGTTGCGTCTGTACGAGGAGCCATGTGAACTCGATATCCCCGAGTGCCTGATCGGCGAAGGATTGGGCCCCAACGAATACCTGATCCTGCAGAACCATGCCCGGTCCGCCCTGGCCGCGACCGACCCCAAGGCCCTGCGCATCCGGCGCGTGATCAAGCAGGCCGCCTACGGCATCACGCCGCGCAACGCGGAGCAGACGTTCGCGCTCGATGCGCTCACCAACCCGCAGATCCAGCTTGTGACCATCACGGGCAAGGCGGGCACCGGCAAGACGCTGCTGGCGCTCGCCGCGGCCCTGGAGACGCGCAAGCTCTTCCGCCAGATCTTTCTGGCGCGGCCGGTTGTCCCGCTCTCGAACCGCGACATGGGCTACCTTCCGGGCGACGTCAACTCCAAGCTCGATCCGTACATGCAGCCCTTGTACGACAACCTGGCGGTCATCAAGGACCAGTTCCCGGAGTCGTCCGGCAAGCATGTGAAGATCGACGAATTGCTGACCGAGAACAAGTTGACCATCGCGCCGCTCGCCTACATCCGCGGCCGCAGCCTCGTCCGCATCTTCTTCATCGTCGACGAGGCGCAGAACCTCACCCCGCACGAGGTCAAGACGATCATCACGCGTGCCGGCGAGGGCACCAAACTGGTGTTCACCGGCGACATCTTCCAGATCGACCACCCGTACCTGGACAAGTACTCCAACGGCCTGTCGTACCTGGTGCAGAACATGCGCGGCCAGCCGCTGCACGCCCACATTAACCTGGTCCGCGGCGAGCGCTCCGAACTCGCCGACCTCGCCAGCCGGTTGCTGTAATTCCGAGGCGGGTATCGAGTGTCGGGTGTCCGGTGTCGAGGGGGGGGAAGGGGCAATGCTACTACGGTTCTCCGGTGCTGCGCGTCCGCCGCACTTGGCAAACGCGTCGGTATCGCGGCGAATCGCGGCCATCGACAGCGGTATGTGGAGTGCGGCGGCAGAGTCCAGCCCGTCGGGCGGGACGGCGACGCCGCTTTGGCTGGAGTACGTTGCGCGGGCAATGCGCCTCAGCCAAAGCGGTGTCGCTCCGCCCGTGGCGGACTTGCCTCCGCACTCCATAGGGTGACATCGACCAGAACCTTGGCAGCATTGGGGGAAAAGGGCGCGCAATCCCCGGCTGATTCTTGCAGGACCGACGACGGGTTGTATCTTGACTCTTGGGTGTCGGGTCGAGCCGTATCAGGGACGAACACTCAGCCGGGGCCGCAAATGAAAGATGACCCGATCGTTCAGGAAGTCCGCGCGGCCCGCGACCGGTTCGCGGCCGAGTTCGGGTATGACATCGACCGCATGTTCGCGGAAATCCAGCGCCTGCAGGAACTGCGCAAGGCACAAGGCGTCAAGTATGTGTCGTTCGCCGGGAAGAAGCGCGCCGCGGCCGTTGCGGCCACCGCGACCGCCAAACCGCGCCGCCCGTCGCGACGCCGGCCGGTGGTGTCCGCATACGCTGAAGCACCCGCCCCGGCCCTGACCGTGGGCGAGAAGCCGGGCGAATACCGCACCGCTCCATCACGGACACCAAAACGGGGCAATTCCAGGCACTGAGATCCGTCTGACCCGGACTACGGTTTGCCGCAGCGCTCGATGAAGGATACGGCCCATGGACAAAGACGTTGTTGTCCGACTCCACACCAGTTTCGAGGATATGGTTCAGAGAGCACCCGACACGGGCACTGAGTTCTGGTGTGCCCGTGATCTGCAGATGCTCTTGGGCTATGCCAAGTGGGAGAATTTCGCGAAGGTTGTGGACAAGGCCATAACCGCCTGCGAGACGGCTGGATATTCCCCGACGGACCATTTTCTTGGTGTCAGGAAAATGGTAGATCTTGGCTCTGGCGCCAAGCGGGAGATAGACGACATCGCACTGACGAGATACGCCTGCTACCTTATCGCCCAGAATGGCGATCCCGCCAAAGACCAGATCGCCTTTGCCCAAACCTACTTCGCCGTTCAAACCCGCAAGCAGGAGTTGATTGAGAAGCGTCTGGCCGAGGCCGAGCGAGTCGGGGCACGCAGAAGGTTGACCCAGTCCGAAAGAGAACTGTCCGGAATCATCTTCGACCGCCTGCGCGAGAATGAGAGTTTCGCCCGTATCCGCAGCAAAGGTGACGTAGCGCTCTTCGGTGGCAGAAGCACTCGGGACATGAAAGGCAGGCTGCGTGTGCCCCAGGGCCGGCCACTGGCCGACTTCCTGCCGACCATAACGATCAAGGCGAAAGACTTCGCCAACGAGATCACCAACTTCAATGTCAAGCAGCGCGATCTGCGTACCGAACCCGGCATCGCCGACGAGCACGTAAGGAACAACAGGGAGGTGCGGAAGCTTCTGGTGGATCGCGGCATCGTTCCCGAATCTCTACCGCCTGCTGAGGACGTCAAGAAGGTCGAACGCCGTTTGCTGTCCGAGCAGAAGAGACTGTCCAAGCAGCCGGGTGCTCTCGAATCCCGTCGGTCGCTCAAGGATGGGACTTGACATGACCCGCAAGACATTCGACTGTGTGCGGATGAAGGACGCCATACAGCGCCGAATGCTCACGCAGCAGCAAGAGAAGGGCGTGAGTGTGTTCTGGCAAGAAAGCCGCGAATGGCTCGACGCGTCCCCCGATTCCCTGGCCGCATGGTGGCGCAACGCGAAGGCCTGTGCCCCAGCCCGCCAGCACCAGACGGGGGCCGCACCGGCACTGCACGTCGCCGAGTCCGTGCCCGAATACCAGGTCACCGCATCACGCCACCCGAAAAAGGAGAAGCCTAAACGCTTAACCCCGCCTGAGCCACACAACTGAACAGCCCGATTCCTGCGTTCATCGCAGTTGATCGTCTCATCGGCGAACTGTGTCTGGGGATATGAAGTTGCCGCGGCATCAAGGCGGGGTTACATTCGGACCATGGGTGGCTGGCTCGCGACGTTCCCGGCGGGCCATAGTACCATAGCCAGGAAGCGAGTGAATCATGGTCGTCTTCAGCCAAATCCAGGAGTTGGCGGACCGCATTGCGCGCGAGTTCAATCCGGAGCGGATCATTCTGTTCGGTTCCTACGCGCGCGGGACGCCCCGCCCCGAATCGGACGTCGATCTGCTGGTCATCATGCCTTTCCAGGGAACAGGTTTCTGGAAATCGCTGGAGATTCTCAACCGGGTGGCTGCCCCGTTCAGCGTCGATCTTCTGGCCCGGCGCCCGGACGATACACTCCGGCGCTATGCGGAAGGCGATCCGCTGATCCACGACGCCCTGGACCATGGAAAGGTCCTCTATGAACGCCGTGGTTGAAGAATGGCTGGCCAAAGCCGAGGGCGATTTCGCGACCGCCACACGCGAGTTCGCGGCCGCGGAGACCCCCAACTACGACGCAGTCTGTTTCCACGCCCAGCAGTGCATCGAGAAACACATCAAAGCGATCCTGATCGCCCGTGGTGTTATCCCGCCGAAAACGCATGACCTTCTGGAGTTGGATAAACTCCTGGTCGCCGCCTGTCCGACATGGCATTGGGCGGTCGAGGAGTTGCGCTTGCTGAGCCGCGCCGCGGTGGTGTTCCGCTATCCGGGTGAGAGCGCGGGACACGAAGAGGCCGCCGCGGCCCTGGACGTCTGCACCCGAATCCGGGAGAAACTGCGAGGTCTGATTGGCGCCTGACCCCCAGACGCACCTGACCCCCAGACGCATCGATACGCGATGGTCGTATTCACACGCACGAACAAGGAGACTGCCGAATTGAGATGAACCTGCGGTGTGGCCGTTGAAGGACGGCACCGCGGTCATAACCTGATCCCCACAACTGAATAGTCCGATTTCTGCGTTCATCGCAGTTGATCGTCTCAACCGAAAACTACCACTTTTCAGCACGAGAGACGGCACTGCGAGGAGCGCGCCCCTTGGGCGCGTTCTCCTCGCTTTGTGCTTCTCGTGCGGGGTGTGGTAGCCCCTCGGTTGAGGCACGAACCTGGAGTTCGCGCCCTCTTTTTTGGGCCAAGCCATTCCCCGGCACGTCGCCCGACAGCGGCCGCCCCGGCCCAAGGCAAAGCCCGGCTCGTAGTCCCGCCTTCAGGCGGTCTTCGGAACGCCCCGGACTACGCACCCACCGCGCGGACTCCGCAACCGTGGAGCCATCGCGTCTTGTTGCGCCTCGACGATATCCGTAAGGACACGCAACTGACCGGCATCGAGCCGGGCCAGGCTGTGCGTGTTGTCGCCGCCGATCCGGTGGGCGCCGATGCCCTGATCGTGGTTTACCGGACCGTGGACGGACGACTCCGCGAACGGCTCCTTTTTCGTTCGGACGAGGCCGCGCTTGACCTCACCGCGCCTGGCTGCGCCTGGGCTTTCGACGCACCCGCCGCGGAGTTCAAACTTGCCGTCGAGGCCTATCGCATCAACCTTGCTTGGCTCTTCGACCCGATGATGGCGGTGCACTCCTCGAACATCGAACCGTTGCCGCATCAGATCACCGCCGTTTACGAGTCCATGTTGCCGCGCCAGCCCCTGCGCTATGTCCTTGCCGACGACCCGGGCGCAGGCAAGACGATCATGGCCGGGTTGCTGATCCGCGAACTTTCCATCCGCGCGGATGCCCGGCGCGTTCTGGTTGTGGCGCCAGGCAGTCTGGTCGAGCAGTGGCAGGACGAACTCTACGAGAAGTTCGGACTCGAATTCGCGCTCTTCTCGCGTGACCTGCAACAGCAGTCGCGCAGCGGCAATCCCTTCGACAGCCAGGACTTCCTGATCGCGCGCCTGGACCAGGTCAGTCGCGATCCGGACCTGCTCGCCAAGCTGGAGTCGACGCACTGGGACTTGACGGTGGTGGACGAAGCCCACAAGCTGTCCGCGTCCTGGGCCGGGGCCAAGCTCTCGGAGACGAAGCGTTTCAAACTCGGCAAGCTCCTTGGTTCGATCAGCCGGCACCTCCTGCTCATGACCGCGACGCCGCACAACGGCAAGGAGGAGGACTTCCAGCTTTTCCTGTCGTTGCTCGACTCGGACCGGTTCTACGGCAAGTTCCGCGACGGCGTGCATCGTGTCGACGTCTCGGACCTCATGCGCCGCATGGTGAAGGAGAAGATGGTTCGGTTCGACGGTACGCCGCTGTTCCCCGAGCGCATTGCCCGCACGGTCACCTACCGTCTTTCGGACATCGAGGCGGCCCTGTATCACGCCGTGACCGAGTATGTGCGCGAGGAGATGAACCGGGCCGACCGGTTGGACGACGCCGGACGCCGCGGCACGGTCGGCTTCGCGCTCACGTCGCTGCAGCGGCGGCTGGCATCCAGCCCGGAGGCTATCTACCAGTCGCTCAAACGTCGTTGCGTCCGACTCCAGCGGCGCGTTCAGGAGGAGAAACTGCATCAACGCGGCGCGCGTCTGAGCGAGACACTGACCTCGTCCGACCTGCCCGAGGATGTCTCGGAAGCGGCTGACGAGATGCCGGATACGGAGTACGAAGCGTTCGAGGAAGCGGTCGTGGACCAGGCCACCGCCGCCCAGACCATTCTGGAACTCGAGGCCGAGATCGCCAGTCTCGCACGGCTGGTCGAGCAGGCGCACGTCGTGGCGCATTCGGGCGAGGACCGGAAGTGGGAGGAGCTGTCCCGCCTGCTCCAGAGCACCGCCGAGATGCGCGACCCCGACGGGCGGCAACGCAAGCTGATCGTCTTCACCGAGCATCGGGACACACTGAGCTACCTCACGGTCCGCATCCGCGGCCTGCTGGGGAGCGAGGAGGCGGTGGTCAACATCCACGGTGGCGTCACGCGCGAAGAGCGGAAGAAAACGCAGGAACTATTCCGCAACGACCGCGGCGTGCGCGTTCTGGTCGCCACCGACGCGGCCGGCGAAGGCATCAACCTCCAGAACGCCAACCTGATGGTCAACTACGACCTGCCGTGGAATCCGAACCGCATCGAGCAACGCTTCGGACGTATCCACCGCATCGGTCAGACCGAAGTCTGTCATCTGTGGAACATGGTCGCGGCCGAAACGCGCGAGGGTGATGTGTTTCAGCGGCTCTTTGCCAAGATCGAGGCGCAGCGCACCGCACTTGGCGGACGCGTCTTTGACATCCTCGGCGAGGTGTTCGACGAAACCCCGCTGCGCGACCTGCTCATCGAAGCCATCCGGTACGGCGACGATCCCGCGGTCCGCGCCCGGCTCGAACAGCAGGTCGAAGGCGCGCTGGATACGGTTCGTCTCGTGGCGATTCTCCAGCGCAACGCGCTCTGTGAGGAGAGCATGACCGCCGAGCGGCTGTTTGCCGTCAAGGAGGAAATGGACAGGGTCGAGGCCCGCCGGCTTCAACCCTTTTTCGTACGCAGCTTTTTCGCGCAGGCCTTCCAGTCGCTGGGGGGCGAACTCCGACCGCGCGAGGCGGGTCGTTGGGAGATCACGCACGTGCCGGCGGCCATCCGGGAACGTGACCGGCAGATTTCCGGCCGCAGTCGCGGCGGCACAGCCCCGGTGCTTCGCCGGTACGAACGGGTGTGCTTCGAGAAGCAGCAGGTGCGGATGCCGTTCAAGCCCATGGCCGCGCTGTTGCACCCCGGTCACCCGCTCGTGCAGGCGGTGACCGACTTGGTGCTTGAACAGCATCGGGCCACACTCGCCAAGGGCGCCGTCCTGCTCGATCCGACCGATCCGGGGACGATCGCCCGTGCGGTGTTCCTGATCGATCACGCCGTGAAGGATGGGACAGCGCCCGACACGGACCGCGCCGTCTCGCGTCGGCTCCAATTCGTGAGCCTGACGCCCGACGGCCAGACCGCCAACGCCGGTTGGGCGCCGCACTTGGACTTGGCGCTGCTTGCGCCCGACGACCTGGCCCGAGTCCAGGACGTGCAGTCCGCCGACTGGCTCAACCACGCTGCTGAAAGCCAAGCGTTGGCGTATGCGTCCGGCAACCTTGCGCCCGAGCACCTGGCCGAGGTCAAGGTCCGGCGCGAGCGTCAGGTCGACGCCACGCTCCAGGCCGTACACGAGCGGCTGTTCAGGGAGATCAACTTCTGGTCCGAGCGTTACCTGAAGCTCCAGGAGGATGTCAGTGCCGGCAAGCAACCGCGCGTCCAGCTCGACAACGTCCGCCGGACTATCGACGATCTGACGGCCCGGCTCGAACAGCGGCGCCGCGAACTGGATGCCATGCGCCACGTGGTGTCTGCCCCGCCGGTTATCGCCGGCCGTGCCCTGATCATTCCCGCCGGGCTGTTGGCCGTCCGCGGATCGCCCTCGTCGTCGCCGGCATCTTCCGACGTTGCTGACTTCGCAAACCGCGCCGCCGTCGAGAGAATCGCCATGAACGCGGTCATGGCCGCCGAGCGCGCCCGGGGCAACGCGGTGTTCGACGTCTCCGCCGCGAAGTGCGGCTGGGACATCACGTCGCGTCCGCCCGCCAAGGACGGCCGTGTCCTGCCTGACCGCCACATCGAGGTCAAAGGCCGTGCCAAGGGCCAGACCACCATCACCGTCACGCGCAACGAGATCCTCTACGCCCTCAACCAGGCCGACAAGTTTCGTCTCGCCATCGTGCTGGTCGACGGCGACACCGTCGATGGACCGCACTACGTGCGCACACCGTTCAAGCAGGAGCCGGATTGGGCGGTCTCGAGCGTGAACCTGGAACTCAGCGAGCTTCTGCGGGACGCGCAACCGGCCGGAGGTGACAGATGAAGATTGCCCCCAACACCGATGCTTCGGAATGGCCGAAACTCAGGTTGGATGATGCATCGAGCCAGGACTGGGACAAGGCGATCCGCATTCTCCGTGGTCGGATTTACGAGCGTTACATCGAGCCCGCGAATCGCCTCATCGAGCATGAGAAGGGACGAAGGAAAAGGTTCGGATTCGTCATCATGGCGATTGATTGCTTGCTGGTTGAGGCGCTAGGTGCGTTTCGTCAGGGAAGACTGGACACCAACGGCAAGTCCAAGTCGGTTTTCAGTCAGTTTCTGGCTGACGCCGCTGAGTTCAAGATGGACCTGTCGACCGCAGAACGCATCTATGACGAATTCCGCTGTGGAATCCTGCACTTGGCGGAGGTCAAGAAACGCAGTTTGATACGCGTAAGTGGCCCTCTGTGCAGGGCCGTGTCCGCCGAGGAACTCATCATCAACCGAACCACTTTCCACCACGCCCTCTGCCACGCCTTTGAACGGTATTGCCAGGAGTTGGCGGATCCGGCCAACGCTGAACTGCGGCGCAATTTCCGAAAGAAGATGGATCATGTCTGCCGGGTGACCCCATGAGTTATCGCGGCTGCTGCAACACGCCCTTCGCCGGACGCAGCATGGATAACAGCCACTTCCACGTTTGCCCGGAGTGCGAAGGCAAGGCGGGTGTTCTTGCGGCCCGTGACGGTTGCTGTGTTCGTCGTCAAATGGAGAGACGAGGAGGCGAGCAATGCCCGAGTACCGAGGAAGGTTGCTGAGTGAGCAGGAGGTTCTTGCTGAAGATGTGTTCTTCTGCATCGAGATCCACCCTGGCCGGGGGAGGCTCTACTCCTGGGACGGGTACTTGGAGCTTCCGGGCGAACACGGATTCTCCTTTGCAGACCACCGGACTTGCGAGATCGAACTCGATGACGGCCGGCGGGGCCAGATCACCCTGACGGGACTCAACGGTATGGCTGTCGTGTTCCAGGGGACAGGGACACTGGAGTAGGTAGTTCGCTCCAAGCGCGAACCGCGCGCCAACGGAGAGCGCTCGGGAGCCACGATGACGCAAGGCATGCACGCAAACGCTTTGGCGTGTGTCCCCTCCGGTGTCCCCTCCGGCGAAGCCGGTCGCGCCGGCCAGCGGATCGTGCGCCCGCGAGGCAGCGGGCGCGCGATCCGCTGGCCCAACACCGAGGGGTCCGGGGAGTCAACGACGCCCCGGCGGGGGTGTGGGGGCAGCGCCACCACCGCCTTGGTTGCACGTAAAGGATGAACGATGACAAGATCGCCCAAGAAACTGATCGAAGTCGCGTTGCCGCTGGACGACATCAACGTGGCGGCGGCGCGCGAGAAATCGATCCGGCACGGGCATCCGTCCACACTGCACCTGTGGTGGGCGCGGCGGCCGTTGGCGGCGGCCCGGGCGGTGATCTTCGCGCAGATGGTCAACGACCCGGGTGGCGAGCGCGGCTGGGGCAAGGGCAAGACAAAGGTCCAGGCTGCGGAGGAACGCGAGCGGCTGTTCGACATCATCCGCGACCTCGTCAAATGGGAGAATACCACCAACGAGGACGTGCTCGAGCGCGCCCGGGCCGAGATCCGGCGAAGCTGGCGCGAGACCTGTGAGCTGAACAAGGGCCAGCCAGGGTTCGACCCGGACAAGCTCCCCGGCTTCCACGACCCGTTCGCCGGCGGCGGCGCACTGCCGCTCGAGGCTCAGCGCTTGGGCCTGGAGGCGTACGCGTCCGACCTCAATCCCGTGGCCGTACTCATCAACAAGGCCATGATCGAGATCCCGCCCAAGTTCGCGGGGCGGCCACCGATCAACCCCGACGCCCGCGAACGGGTTGGCGGCACCAGCGGCTCCTGGCGCGGCGCGCAGGGACTGGCCGAGGACGTGCGCTACTACGGCAGTTGGATGCGCGACCAGGCCGTCACGCGCATTGGCCACCTGTACCCAAAGGTCAAGGCGGTACAGAACGCCGACGGCACGTGGCGACATGCCACGGCCGCGCAGACTGCGACCACTGGAGCGCCTGCGTCGTCGCGGGCTCAGGGCAAGGCACAGAACCTCACCGTCATCGCATGGCTCTGGGCCCGGACCGTGAAAAGTCCGAACCCCGCGTTCAGCCACGTCGACGTGCCGCTGATCTCGACCTTCTGGCTCTCGACCAAGCCCGGCAAGGAAGCGTACCTCGAACCCGTGATCGCCGGCGACACCTACTGCTTCGAGGTCCGGACCGGCGCCCCGCCTGACGCGGCCAGGACGAAGGCAGGAACCACGGCAGGCAAACGCCACGCTTTCCGGTGCCTCATGTCAGACACGCCGATCACCTACGACCACATCCGGGCCGAAGGCAAGGCGGGCCGCATGGGCGCGCGGCTCCTGGCCGTCGTCGCGGAAGGCCCGCGCGGCCGCGTCTACCTGCCGGCGCTCGCCGAGCACGAGGCGATTGCGCAGTCCGCACGCCCGACATGGCGACCCGAGACGCCGCTGCCCAACAATCCGCGCGACTTCAAGACCCCGAACTACGGCCTGGCGACCTTCGGCGACCTGTTCACCCCGCGCCAGCTCGTGGCCCTGACCACCTTCTCCGATCTGGTCCAGGAAGCCCGGGCCAAAGTGCTTGAGGACGCGAAATCCGCAGGCTTGGCGGACGATGGCAAGGGCCTCGACGCTGGCGGCACCGGCCCCACCGCCTACGCCGATGCCGTGGCGGTGTACTTGGCGTTTGTGTTGGACAAGGCGGCTGACCTTGGCAACAGTCTTAGCGCGTGGGAACCTGTCGCGCAGTGCCCACGTCATCTATTCGGGCGTCAGGCGATCCCCATGGTCTGGGACTTCGCGGAAGCCAATCCCCTTTCGGGTAGCTCAGGGGCCTGGAATGTGTTTGTGGACGGGCTATGCGGTGCCATGGCGAAAGTCTTTGCTTCCACGCGATCCGACTACCCGGGGCACGCCGAGCACGCCGACGCACGTGGCCAGTCCGTCAGCGTGGCCAAGACTATCTCCACCGATCCACCGTATTACGACAACATCGGGTACGCGGACCTGTCGGACTTCTTCTATGTCTGGCTGCGGCGGTCGCTGCGGTCGGTGTTCCCCAACCTGTTCGCCGGCATGACCGTGCCCAAGGCCGAGGAGCTGGTGGCCACACCCTACCGCCACGGCGGCAAGGACCGGGCTGAAGTGTTCTTCCTCGACGGCATGACCCGTGCCCTGCGCAACCTTGCCGAACGGGCCCACCCAGCCTTCCCGGTCACCGTCTACTACGCCTTCAAACAGTCCGAGACCGGTGAGACCGGCACAACCTCGGCCGGCTGGGAGACCTTCCTCGGCGCCGTGCTCCGTGCGGGGTTTGCCATCACCGGCACTTGGCCTTTGCGCACCGAGAATTCCAGCCGCCTGATCGGTCAGGACACCAACGCCCTTGCCTCCAGCATCGTCCTGGTCTGCCGACGGCGAGAAGTGGAGGCGCCGTCTATCTCGCGGCGGGAGTTCATCCGCGAGTTGAAGGAGACGCTACCGCCGGCCATCGAGGACATGACCCGCGGTGTGGGCACAGTCGCGCCAGTGGCGGCCGTGGACCTGGCCCAGGCGGTGGTCGGCCCCGGCATGGGGGTATTCTCGAAGTACCGGGCCGTGCTCGAAGCGAACGGCGAGCCCATGAGCGTGCACACGGCCCTGATTGTGATCAACAGCTACCTGCCCGGCGACCCGGACGCGTTCGATGCCGATACACGCTTCTGCCTGGCGTGGTTCGAGGAGTATGGCTGGACCGAGAACGCGTTCGGCCAGGCGGACGTGCTCGCCCGGGCCAAGGGTACGAGTGTGGACCGGGTGAAGCTCGCCGGTGTGGTCGCGGCTGGCAGCGGCAAGGTCCGGTTGCTGCGTCCGGCCGAGTACCCGTCGGACTGGGACCCGGAGCGCGACAAGGTCACGCCGGTCTGGGAGGCGCTGCATCACCTGATCCGGGCGTTGCGCACGAAAGGCGAGTCGGCGGCCGGCGGGCTCCTGGCGCGCATGCCGGAGCGCGCTGACCCGGTCCGCCAGCTCGCCTATCGTCTCTACACGTTGTGCGAGCGCCAGGACTGGGCCGACGACGCCCGCGCCTACAACGAACTCATCGCCTCCTGGGACCACATCGACCGCGAGGCGACGCAGACCGGACGCAAGGGCGAACAACCCGAACTGGGCCTGGATGGTTGAGCGAGAGAAGGACACGGGTGCATCACATGAGGGCGTCCACCGAAGACGAGTCTCGCGCGCGGTTCGTCGTATGTCTGGGTTTGGCGCCAGAGCAGTTCGCCGGCGTCTGTCCTCGACCCGCAGATGCGGCCAGCAAGCCATGACAGACGGAGCAGAGCACAGAAGTCCAGGAAACGTACAGAAGGGAGAAGAGCATGAGAGTCAACGACAATCACATGTACCACGGCGCTGCACTGATCCAGATCGCGGAGCACCCGCAGTTTACGGCCATCAACTCGCTGAACGTTCCAGGACAGGCATCGAGGAACGCGTACCGCATCAACGATAATATCGCGGTCTACCTGAAGTACGCCGGCGAACCAACTCCCGCATTCGGCGAGTTTGTGTTCACATTCACGAAGGACCATCTCGCCGATCTCTCAACCATCGCAGACGCTGTCCCACAGCTCTTTCTGGCACTGGTTTGCGTCAAGGCGGAAGAGATCTGTTGCTTGTCCTACCAGGAGTTGACCGGTCTGGTGCAAACGCGCAGGACGGCTGCTGGCAAGGCAGAGAACCAGTATGCGATCCTCGTGACAGCACCCAAGAACAAGAGTCTGCGTGTGTACGTCAACCAGCCCGGCGAGAAGAAGGTGATGGCCGGGAAGGCGCTGACCATCAGCCGCAACGCATTCCCGGACAAAGTATTCCACTGAGGTCTGGCAGAACGGCATGGGGAGCGCGCCATTCGTCAGAAGGTGGTTCCCCGGTTCCCGTCCCCCCAGTCACCGGAGATCGAACCATGACACTGAAGCCCTGGCGTGAGGTAGCGGTCCCGCATGACGACGTGTTGCGGGGCACATTTCAGCAGGCGGAGTTCGCGGCAGACATCTCGCGGGTTCATGACGGGACCGCGAGCGACGAGTACCAGGACCCGGTGCTGTTCTTCAAGCGGACGTACATCACCGTGGGCATGGGCCTGCTGCTGGACAACGTTGTGCGGCGGTTAGGCGGGCGCGGCGGTGATCCGGTGATCCAGTTGCAGACCGCGTTCGGCGGCGGCAAGACGCATACCATGCTGGCCGTATACCATCTGGCTCAGGGCCGAGTGCCGGCAAGCGAACTGCAGGCTGTGCCGCCAATCCTGGACCGTGCCGGTGTGGTTGAACTGCCGAAGACGCGTGTCGCCGTGATTGACGGCATTCGCCTCTCGCCGAACCAGCCGCAACTGCACGGGACGCAGGAGGTACACACGCTCTGGGGCGAACTCGCATGGCAACTCGGCGGTGAGACGGCGTACGAACGGGTCCGGGACTCGGACCGCAAAGGGACGTCACCCGGCAAGAAACTGCTGGCCGACCTGCTCCGGGAGTGCGCGCCGTGCGTCATTCTCATGGACGAACTGGTGGCCTACGTGCGCCAGTTCGAGGAAGGCAAAAGCTACACGGGCGGCACGTTCGACTCGAACCTGTCGTTCATCCAGGCCCTGACCGAAGGGCTGAAAGCGGTCCCGACGGCGGTGCTGCTGGCCTCGCTGCCCGACTCGCAGCACGCCGGCGGCGTGCAGGGGCAACGCGCGCTGAGCGCTTTGGAGGACTGCTTCGGCCGGGTCCACGCGATCTGGAAGCCGGTCGCCACCGAGGAAGCGTTCGAGATCGTGCGCCGTCGGTTGTTCCGCGAGATTCAGGACCGACCCGCGGCCGAGCGCGTGTGCCGCGCCTTCGCGGACCACTACGTGGCGGGCGGCACGGACTTCCCGCAGGAGACGCAGGAGGGTCGGTACTACGAGCGGCTGCTTTCGGCGTACCCGGTGCACCCGGAGGTGTTCGCGCGGCTGTACGAGGACTGGTCAACCCTGGACAACTTCCAGCGGACGCGCGGCGTGCTCAAGCTCATGGCCAAGGTCATCCACCGGTTGTGGAAGGACGACAACAAAGACCTCCTGATCCTGCCCGGGAGTCTGCCGCTCTACGACGGGGACACGGCCAACGAACTGCTGTACTACCTGCCGCAGGGGTGGGCGCCGGTCGTCGAGAAGGACATTGACGGCGAGCGCGCGGAGACCGCGGTCATCGAGCAGGACTCGCGCTTCGGGGTCGTGCAGGCGGCGCGCCGCGCGGCACGGACCGTGTTTCTTGGGTCGGCGCCGGTCACTCAAGTGCAGACGGCCGCGCGCGGTGTCGAGTTGAACCGCATCTTGCTCGGCTGTGTGCAGCCCGGCCAACAGAACGCCGTGTACGAGGACGCGCTGCACCGGCTCACGGATCGCTTGCACTACCTCAGCGTCGCGGGGCGGCGGTTCTGGTTTGATACGCGTCCGAACCTGCGGCGGGAGATGGAGGAACGCAAACGCCGGTTCCAGGACCGCGACGATCTGTTCCCGGCCATCCGGGACATGCTGCAGAAGGCGTTGCCGAGCGGCAGCGGACTCTGCGGCGCGGTACACGTGTTCACGCCCCACGGTGACATTCCAGACGACGCGGTGCTCCGGTTGGTCGTACTCCCACCGGACGCAGCCCATAGCCGGACCGGACGCAGTCCGGCCACGGTCCGTGCCGACGAGTGGCTGAAGAAGCGTGGTGACCAGCCGCGGGCACGACAGAACCGTCTGCTGTTCCTCGCCCCGGACCAGGAGTGTGTCGGGCGGCTCCTGGACCAGGTCAGGAGCGTGCTGGCCTGGCGCTCGATCCTCGACGACTACCGGGACAGCCGCATCGTGCTCGATAACCTCCAGGCAAAGACGGCGCAACGCAATCAGGACGATGCCAAGGCCGCCACCGTGCGAATGGTCCGGGAAGCCTACCGCTGGTTGCTGGTCCCACGACAGGACGCGAAACCCGGGAAGGCCGTATCCGAAACAGTCTGGGAGATGGTCCCGCTTGCGCCTGCCGCGCCGAGTTTCGTGCAGGAGCTCGACGCGAAACTGCTGGACAACGAACTGGTCATCGCCGAGTGGGCGCCCATCCACCTCGCCACGGTCCTGAGGACTTGGTTCTGGAAGGCGGACGAGCCGAACGTCGTCGCGCAAGACGTGTGGCACAAGATGACCTGTTACCTCTACCTGCCGCGGCTGCGGAACGAGCAGACGTTTCGCGCTGCGGTAACCGCGGGCGGCGCCGGTCGCGACTTCTTCGGTCTGGCTCAAGGCCGCGACGGTGAACGGTATCTCGGGTTCTCGTTCGGCACGGGGGCGGCGCCTGTCCTCGACGGCTCGCTCCTGCTGATCGAGCCAGGGGCGACTGCACAGTACGAGGCCGGCCTGGTCTCGCAGGCGGCCAAGCCGGACCAGCTTCAGTTTCCCACGCCGTCTGAGGTCAACACCCCGGCAAAGGCTATGCACGACGGCAGTCCGGGTGGTCGCACCGATGACAAAGCGCCTAAGTCCGTCGCGAAACGGCATTTCTACGCCAAAGTCGATTTGGACCCGATCAAAGCCAAGGTGGCGTTCAACGACTTGGTCTTGGAGGTCGTTGAACCGTTTGCGTCTCGCGCTGACACACGCGTTACGATCTCGGTCGAGATCCGCGCCGAGTCGCCCATGGGATTCGACGAAAACCTGCAGCGGGCAGTACGCGAGAACGCACGGCACTTGAAGGTGGAGTCGGCGGAGTTCGAGGTCTGAGGCGGGGGCGTCCGTTCCCGAGATTCACGCCGGTTCTGAGTCGCCGGGGCGGCGCGAGTTTGCGGTCACAGTGTCCGGCAACGATGCGGAGGAAAAAACGGGGACGGGCTATCTGTGTCGGCCTTTGGCAACATGCACCCGGCCGCTGGGGGCTTCCTGCCAGCAAGAGCCTGTCCCTTGGTTCCCAAGAGCCCTTGGAACGTGCACTTCGCCAGCCAGGAACAGAACGACGTTTCTCGGAAATGTTGTTCAGCAATGCCCAGTTGTTCGATGCCTTCGTCAAGATGCCGGACCGGGGCGGTTACGCGTTCCCGTACTCGTACAAACCGGCCCGGACCGGAAAGACGCACGTCAGCAACGAAAACTTCAACCCGGATTTCTTCGTCCGGGTGAAGGACAGCCACGACATCCTTGTCGTCGAGATCAAGGCCGAGGGCGATGACTCCAACCGCAACCGCGCCAAGTGCCGGGATGGACTGAAGCACTTCGAGACGCTGAACGCCAGACTGGCCACGGCCGGCGAGCCATGGCGGTATCACTTCTACTTCCTGTCGCCGGATGACTTCGCGATCTTCTTCGACCAGGTGAAAGAGGACAAGTTCGCGGGCTGGAAGTCGGGACTGATGCAGGACTTGAGGGAGTGATGATCCGCTCAACCGTCATGCTGGCTGGACCCGATCTCGGCCGCCAACGGGCCTGAGCGAATCCGCCGCAATGGGTGTTCCCAATTTGGGACGCAGTGCGTACCGAATGCGTCCAGCCGCTGGGGCTGCCTGCCCCCAAGAAACTCGGTCCCTTGATTCCCGGTTTGACGCGTGACGAAAACGTCGGGGCTTGGGGCTGGCGGCAGCGCTACGAATTCGCGGTCAGGGGGCTACATTATCTCTGGGACTGACGGGAAGTCGTAAGGGTGGCGCCGAGTTCCATGGCCGCGGTTGGTGCATCGATCATTGGGAGGACTTGCTCGAGTGAACGCACTGTTTGAAGCTGCCCGGGAAGTGTGCGAGTTCATGCAGGCGCGCCGCTGGCAGTTCTGCCTGATCGGCGGGCTGGCCGTGCAGCGTTGGGGCGAGATGCGAACCACTCTGGACGCGGACATCACGCTGTTCACCGGATTCGGCGATGAGGAGCGGTTCATCGATGCGTTGCTGAGCCGTTTCCCGGGGCGCGTGCCGGACGCGCGGGAGTTCGCATTGCGCGTCCGCGTCCTGCTGGTCCGCGCCTCGAACGGCAAGGATATCGATATCGGATTGGGCGGGTTCCCGTTCGAGGCCGAGATGATCCGGCGCGCCTCGGATTTCGAATTCGCGTCCGGCGTCGTCCTGCCGACCTGTTCCGCGGAGGACCTGTTTGTGCTCAAGGTGTTCGCGGCGCGCGGCAAGGACCTGCACGATGCCGAGACCGTTGCGATCCGGCAGAAGTTGGACCGCCGCTATGTCCTGCGTCAACTCAGGCTGCTGTGCGAGTTGCGGGAAACCCCCGAGTTGGTCGACGAAGCGCGCCGGATCCTGGAGAAACACCCATGGCCCGCATGAGCTTGCGCGAGCAGTACCGGGCCTACGTCGAGCAGTGGCGGCGGGCCGGCCCCGAACTGGAAAAGTTCCATGCGGAGGAACTGCGGCGATCCCGGTATAGCCCGGCCGATGCGGACGCCCTGCTCGAACTGGGCGACCGCTACGACGGACCGCCGCGCCTGGCCAGCGGTCTGGTCGAGATGCAGCGCCTGTTCATGAAGGCGGCTCGGCAACAGGGGCTCTTGCCCGCTGAAGTGCGCGAATCGCCCCCGGCGTATGGTAGCACGGACGCCATGCAGACACTGGGCAACGCGGACATTCTGAAGTGCCGGAATCTCGCGCTGCTTTGTTCTGTCAAGTGCCCCGGCAAGCTCATCCTCGACGCGTATGACTTCTGCCGCCATCTCCGGGCGGGCGACCTCGCGGTTATCAGCGGCTTCCATTCCCCCATGGAACAGGAATGCCGGCATATCCTGCTGCGGTCGTCGCACCCCGTCATTTGGTGTCTGGCGCGCGGCATGCTGGCCCGGGTCCCGTCGGACCTGCGGAAGCCGGTGGCCGACGGCCGGCTGCTGATCCTGGCGCCATTCCCGGACACGGTCCGGCGCGCGACGTTGGCGACATCCGCCCAATGCAACCGGTTCGTCGCCGGCCTGGCTGACGCCGTTTTGGTCGTGCACGCCGCGCCGGGCAGCAAGACGGAGGCCCTGGGGCTCGAACTCCTGGCCGCGGGCAAGCCTCTCTTCACCTTAGACCACCCCGCCAACGCCGCGCTCATCCAGGCCGGTGCGCGGGGCATCACGCCCGACACCGACGTCGGATGCCTGATTCCGTAGAGTGGGAGGAAAAGAAGGGGACGGGCTATCTGTGTCGCCCTTTGGCAATGTGCGCCCGGCCGCTGGGGGCTGCCTGCCAGCAAGAGCCTGACCCTTGGTTCTGCCGGAAGCCAAAGCGGCGGTAACGAGCGAGTTGCGGCAGGTGATCGATGATCTCGGGCGGGGCGGGAAGACGCGGGTGGAGTGAGGTTTCGGGCGTTGGGACACAAGGGGGCTGGACGGGCGCGTCTTCTCACTCGCCGCCGGCAGCGAGGACATGGCGCACCAGTTCCGGGTCGTAGCGAATGCCGGCCGGCCCGGCCCGGACTTCCCGCGGGCAACTGAAGTCGAAGGGCAACTTGCCGGGCAGATCGAGCGCGCCCATGCGCGACAGAGCGATAAGCGGGCTGGTATTGATGATGATCCGCTCAGCCGTCATGTTGAATGAACTCGTCAGCTCTTCGCCGGATGCAGTTCGGCCTTGATGCGGTCGGCAAGGAAGGTCTTCAGCAGCGACTGGTAGGGAACGTCGCGCTTGTTGGCCAGCCGTTTGAGGTCGTCCAACAACGGTTCCGGCAAGCGCAGCGAGATCGTCCGCGTCGTCGACTTCAGATTCGGCAGTGCGGGCGTTGCGGCATCGCTCCAATCCATATAGTCGGCGGAGTCGTGGGTCTGCCAGAAGGCGCGCTCCGCGGCTTCGCTCTTGAAGGTTGGGACTGGTTTCTTCATGCTTCGTACCTCTGGCGCTCGCGCGCCGTCATGTCCCGGGCCGATATCACGCGGATGAGCGTGGCGCGCACCGTGAACGCCACGAACAGCAACCGCCCCGCATCGGTACACCCCAGGCCAAAGTACCGCAGTTCCGCCCTCGAGTGTTCCCGGTCGCGCCGCACCATCAGGGGCCGGTTGAAGAATATCTGTTCGCACTCGCCGCCGGTGACGTCGTGCCGGTCCCAGTTCTTCGTGTCGTTCCCGGCGTCCCACTCGAACCCGGTGCACTCCCGCAGCATGTCCTGTGGTTTCACCATCACCCAAGTATATAACCATCATATACAATACGCAAGGGGTTTCACATGCCCAATGCACCGCAACAGTACGAGAAACGGGTCCGGCGTCTCAAGGAACTGTTTCAGCTCGACCAGCCCGACTTGGATTTCGGCATTTACCGCATCATGCACGCCAAGGCCGGCGAGGTGTCGAACTGGCGGCCGCGGCGTGCTCAGGTGAACGTCACGTTCGGGTACCGGTTGCGGAAGTGGGCGCCCTTGTAGCGGCGCAGCAGGACATCCAGGGAGTAGCCGCAGTCGCGTGGGAGCAGGAACGCCGACAGGATCGAGTCGGCGCCGTGGTCCCGGACCAGGCGTTGTACGTACTCCGGGCTGATCACGCGATCGGTGATGACGCCCCGGAGCATGGCCAGGTCGGTGGCGTTCAGATCCCGGCCGCGTTTCCGCATGGCGGCCACAACGGCATTGAAGTTCTGCATGATCTCCTGTCCCTGGGTCGGGTGGTCGAAAACGCCGATGCCGTTCTCGTGGTTCAGGAGTGCATCGGGCAGTGACACACGCGGCCAGGGGTTCTCAAGGCCGTGCCGCTTCATGGTTGCCTGCACTTCGTCTGGCGACCTGGCCGCGAATTGTTCGCGCCCGGCACGTTGCCAGTCGGCGGCCAGTGCGAGACCGTCGGGAAAGACGACGAGGTCATCGCCATGTCGGGCGACGAACGCGTCGAACTGGCAGCGAATAGTGGCCATGGCCTTATCCGACAAATCCTTGCAGTAGCGGTACGCGATGGTGGGGCAGCGCCGCAGGATGTCACGCCCCGACTCCTCGATATGCGCATCGGAGATATCGGAAAAGACCTGTTGTTCGCCGGACGCGTACCAGTCCCCGTTCCAGGGCACAAGGCTGCCGACGAAACATTTCACTCCCACGAATCTGGCCGCGTCTTCGTCCATCATCCGCACTGCGTACGGCTTGCCATTGACCATATTGACGACTCTGACGAAAGGCGGCTCCACCGCTGCGACCCTGTAGCACGCCCCATGCCTCTCATACCAGCCGCGCAAATCGCTCCGCTGCTCTGGCGTGATGTCCAGAGTGCCGGCCAGGATGTCCACGACACCAAGCCCTGACCAGAGGGTGGTCTGCTGGCAGAGAAAATCGTCCAGGACGGGAATGGAGGCCTTGCCGCCCTGCGCCCGGACGTAGTTCCCGCAGAGTGTGCGGAACAGGTACGAGTGCTGTCCCATCCACACGAGCTTGCGTTTCACCTCCCACCCAAGAACATTCGAGGTCCTGAGGAAGCTGGCGACGGCTGAATCCGGGGGCATGGCGGCACACCGTTCGCTGAGGAACGCGGACGTCACGTCGGCGAGCAGGCACAGATCGGCGTGGGTCGGCGACAACAGCAGGTTGGGGACCAAGGCCTCGCAGGTTCCCCAGAGCAGATGCTGCACACGGCTGCGACTGATGCCGTCGGTGTCGGAAGCGGGCAGGAACGGCAGGCGCACGCCGAAGAAGCGTTCGTTGTACTCCTCGAGGCTGCGCCACATGCCGATGCGGCAATGGATGTCCTCCGCAAACTCGACCAGAACGTTGACCAGTTCGCGGCGGAGTTCTCTGGACAGGCGCAGCGAGGGATACTGCAGCCGAGCGAAGGTCTTGGTCAGTTCGCGGTCCAGTTCGCGACTGAGTTGCGGGAAGTGTCTGGCACCGCAATCGAGGGTGCCATCGGGTCTGTGTTTGTGTTCGCCCATGCGTTAGCGGTATTGCTCCTGTAGGTCGCGATGCGGTCACCCCGAAGCGGACTGCTTCTGAGGTTGGTGATAGTGTAACGTGAAGTAGTTCGACCGCCAACGGGCCTGAGCGAGTAATGCGTCAGAACCCGTGAAAAAATCGTCAGTGGCCTGAACGTGGCCTTGTGGCCCGCGGTCTGGCAGGGGCCGGTTGGTGGTCGGC
>MHBL01000417.1 GCA_001803235.1 Lentisphaerae bacterium RIFOXYA12_64_32 | reverse complement strand
CGGACTTGTCCGCAGTCCCGGTCGAAATCGACCGCTGGCGGCCATTCACCCACAACCGCACCTGCCATGTTTGTCTTCCACGCTGGCGGAATAGCGTCATTGGAGCGCCTTGGAGTGTGGTAACCTGACCCGTAACGCAGCCCCCACTATCTGCGTTGTAAGTCGTTGTGCGGAAAGAGAATAGAATGGTGGAGGCGGGGGGAATCGAACCCCCGTCCTGGAAAAGTGGAACGGCAGCTTCTACATGCTTAGTTCTCACTTAAGTTTCTCGCCGCTTCGGCTTGGCGGAGAACAGGCCGACCGAAGCAGCCAGCGCCCTGTTAAATTCTCGTCACTCCGTCCGGGTGCCCGACCTTGTGACCAGCCTGGTGTTTGCGCCCCTGGTCCCTACCAGACATCAGAACCGGGGCGTCGCCGCGATTAGGCAGCGAGAGCGAGTTCTTCGTTCGCTGTTACTTGTGTGACCGATGATTTAGGAGGCCAACGGTCGTCCTCCGCATGCGACTGACGCCCGGCTCAACCA
Organism: Lentisphaerae bacterium RIFOXYA12_64_32; assembly: GCA_001803235.1. Taxonomy (GTDB): domain Bacteria; phylum Verrucomicrobiota; class Lentisphaeria; order Oligosphaerales; family YB12-FULL-65-16; genus YB12-FULL-65-16. The sequence goes on along the minus strand of MHBL01000417.1, from coordinate 6,293 downwards.
GTCGAGACCAGGTCGCCCCCATCAATTGTCCACACCCCTAGTATGCCACGGGAACGGCAGGAAAGCAAGAACAACCGGCGAGGGGCCAGGGCTGTTTCAAGATCCGGCGCCGCGTCTCGGAAGGCCACGCCTCCGCGCACACCTGGTAGGGGCGGCCTGTCCTCAGGCCGCCCCCCCCGACACCCGACACTCGTCCCCCGGCTACGCGGTGATTCGGTGCAGGACGAACTCCTGCCATGCAACGGCCTGCGCGCTCGGTAACCAGAGGCCGCTCCGCAGCTCGTCCAAGGCCCAGCCGCCGACACGGCGACCGGCGAACCCCGAGGCGCAGAACGGCAACCCGGCGACCACCGCAGCCGACAGTTCGCCCGACTCGCCGGCGCGCCGGCGCACGGCCAGGCGTTCCCACTCGCGCAACGCGGGCTCGGTCCGCCCCTCGCTCGCAAGCGCCCACACGAACCAGGCGGCCACGGGCACAGAGACCCCGGCGTTGCAGCCATCGCCAGGCGGCAGCACCTGGTCGCTGACATCATCCGGCGGCGGCGCCGGGTAGGGGCGCGACATGACCGTCACAGCCGGCCCCGCACCGCACGTTTCCTGGACCGTGTTCAGGGCCATCTCGCGCTGTCGTGCGGTCCCGCACTTGGCCAGCACCGCCCACGCCTGCACATCCACGAAGACCCGGTCCTCGACAAGGCTCCCTACCGGACGTCCGGCATCGGTGTATGCACGCCGGAACTGCTTGCCGTCGAAGGCCTCGCCCACCGCGAGACGCAGTTCCTGCGCCCAGGCCGTCATCTCCTCCGCCAGTCGCACGTGGTCACGGCGCCGCAGCACCTCGATGAGGGTCGTCGTCGCATAGCATGCCAGTACCGAGTTGAGGACCGATTCACCCTTGCCCCCTGCCCCCACGCGCGACAGGTAGCCGTTCCAGTCGCCGGCCAGAATGCGGAGCAATCCGTGCGGGCCCTGCCGAATCTCGTCGCGGATCCACTGGTACGCCAAGCGCACGTGCTCCAGGAGCGGCGCCTCCGGCCCATTGGCGAAAGGACACATGCCATCCAGGACCTTTGGGTCCGGGTTGGCCTGCAGGTACTGCGCCCACGCCACCAGGTACCACAGTTCCAGATCGCTCCGGTCGCGCGCCGCATCCACGTCGGCCTTGCCCGAATCGGCAACCCCCTCAGGGACACGCCCGTTCGCAGACTGGCAGACGGAAACGGCGCGCAGATTGGCCAACGCCTGGTCCGGGGCGCTGCCGCAGAACGGCAAGCTCAGCAAGAGGATATCCCGCGTCGCAGGCGCAGGCCACTGCCGTTCCGGAACCATGCCGAGGCCGAACGCAGCACCGCCGCCCGGGCACACCACGGCCGGCAACGATTCACGCACCACACTGCGGAAGGCCAGCGTCTGCCCCGCGTCCCAGAGGCACTCTTCCTGCATCCACAGTTCCGGCGTGCGCACCCTCCGGCGGCCACTCAGTTCGGCCCATTTCGCTCGAACGCTTTCCGGCGTGTGCGCACCCAATTTCCCGCGCAGCCAGTCCACCGAGCAACGCGGCGAGAACCCCATGAGGGCGGACGCGGAACAGTCCTTCTCCGGTTCCACAGCCAACTCCGCCGTCAGGCTAAGCGTGGAACTTGTGGCGCCGGACTTCCAGGCCGAGTCACCCGCCAGAAAGAAATCGCCGATCCGCGGATGCAGGTCCCCGAACACGGCCAAGCCCTCCTTGAGAAACACCGGCCGACGCTGTTGCATTGCCGCCACCGGTGCCGGGCTGATGTCGGCGAGCAGTTGCAGCCGCAACTCGAGCTTCTCCGCCGTACGGTTCTCCAAGCGCAGCGAGACCAGGAAGAAGGTCTCGTCCACTGGCGCCAGGACGTCCAACACCACTCGGACCCGCCAGCCTGGTTTGGGCTCAATCTCGTCCTGGTACCGGACGTACCCCACCCCCCAGCGCATCAGCGCGGACTCGGCCCGGCACGCGTCCACGGGAAACAGGGCGGCGGAGTCGGATCCCGACGCGGCCAACCGCAGGTACAGGCCACTGCAGAAGCCAGGGCCGGGAACGCCGAAACAGCACGCGAAACCCGGTTCGTACGTGAAACACTGCATGACACCATGGTGGTCCGCCAACAGACTCAGGCGACCGGTGCCGAGCACATGTCGCAAGGGCGGCAACCCGAGCGGAACCCGGTGCGGCACGAGCTCGTAGAACGGAAGATTCGTCTCATCCCGTTCCCAGGTGCCCCAGGAATCTGTCCCGTATTTCCGCGGACTCATGCAGCCTCCGTTGCCCGCATCCCACTCCTTCAACCCAGCGACTGGCAGACGGTAATCAGTGCCACACCCACAATATCATCCGCACCGCAGCCGCGCGAGAGATCGTTGACCGGTTTTGCGAGCCCCTGCAGGATCGGGCCATAGGCGCCCGCACCCGCCAGCCGCTCGGTGAGTTTGTAGCAAATGTTACCCGACTGCAGGTCCGGGAAGATCAGGATATTCGCGCCGCCCTTGAGCGGGCTGTCCGGGCTCTTGCGTGCCGCGACCGCCGGCACGATGGCCGCGTCCGCCTGCAGTTCGCCGTCAATCACCGCCTCCAACTTCAGTTCCAGGGCGCGCTGCCGGGCCAGCACGGTCGCCCGTGCAACCTTGTCGACCAGTTCATGCTTGGCGCTGCCCTTGGTCGAGAACGAGAGAAACGCCAGCCGTGGCTGGTCGCCGACCAGTGCCTTGAACGTGCGGATCGTGGCCATGCCGATGTCCGCCAACTGCTCGGCGGTCGGGTTGGGATTCACGCCGCCATCCGCGTAGAGCAAAATGGTATCGCCGGAATCCGTCGGCCGGACCAGGTCCATCACGAAGCAACTGCTCCCCGTTCGGATGCCCGGCGCGGTGCCGATGCACTGGAACGCCGTGCGCACCATCTCGGCCGTCGAAGCAATGCTCCCGGCCACCATACCGTCGACCAGCCCCTCGCGCAGCATCATGTTGCCAAAGTAAAGCCGGTTGCGGACCAGGTCGCGTGCCTTGTCAGGTGTGACACCCTTGTGCGCCCGGAACTGGTGCAGCCGTTCGGCAAGCGTCACGGCCAGCGGCGATGTCAGGTAATCGAGCACCGTTACATCCAGGCCGGAAAAACTCACCCCTTGTGCGCTCGCCGCCGCCTCTTCAGGTGTCGCCAGGACCGTGACACGGGCAATCCCCTGCTGCGCAATCTTGACCGCGGCCTGCATGACACGCGGGTCGTGTCCCTCGGCCAGCACCAGGGTCCGCCCAGCGCTGCGGGCCTTGGGAAACAGCTTGTCCAGGAATTGCATGGCAACATCCTTCCTGAATCTCTTCTCGCAATCCTCGTCGCAATCGTTCCTCGATCGAGGATTTGCAGGGCGGCAGTCATCTTGAAACGACAGCGACGAGGATTGCGAGGACGATTATGGGCTTGTCATTCTTCTTTCATGGCGGGCCTGTCACAACCCGGCCGCTGCCCGGCCGAACTCGACCGGGAATCACGAGTGCCCTAGACCGCCGAGGTAATTGCAGAAGTAGTCAGAATTCAGAAGTCAGTAGCCAGAATGATTGAAAGACACGCTGGATTTGTGCTTGAATCCCATTCTGAATTCTGTCTCCTGACTCCTGGATTCCCGCAGAACGGGCGTTTTGCAATCACCTCCGCCAACAGTTGCTCGGTTTCCTGGGCGATCATGAGTTCCTCGTTGGTGGGCATCACGACCGCTTTCAACGAGCTTTCCGGCGTCGTGATCACGGCGGCGCCGCGCACCCGGGCATTGGCGTCCCGGTCCAAGTGGCATCCGAGGACGCCCAGTCGGCTGACGACCAACTCCCGGATGACCGCGCTGTTCTCCCCGATGCCGCCGGTGAACACCACCGCGTCGGCACCGCCCAGAACGACATGATACGAACCGATATAGGAAGCCAGTCGGTGCACGAACATGTCCAGCGCGCGCCGGGGCTTCTCCTGGCCCTGCTCGGCAGCCGCAATGATGTCGCGCATGTCGCTGCTGCCGATGCTGGCCACGCCCAGCAGGCCGCTCTGGCGGTTGAGCAGCGTGTCCACCTGGTCGGCCGACATGCCCTGCTTCACCAGGTACAAGACGGCGCCGGGGTCAATGTCGCCACAGCGTGTGCCCATGACCAGGCCCATGAGCGGTGTCATGCCCATGCTTGTGTCCAGAACCTGCCCGCCCTTCACCGCGGCAATACTGCAGCCGTTGCCCAAGTGACACGTCACCAGGCGCAACTCCTCCAGGCTCCGGCCGAGGAACCGTGCCGTGGCCTGCGACACAAACTTGTGCGATGTGCCGTGGAAACCGTACTTGCGCAGACCGTACTTCTCGTACAGCTCGTAAGGAATGGCGAACAGGTATGAGGCCGGTGGCATCGTCTGGTGGAACGCGGTGTCGAAAACCGCCACGTTCGGCACACCGGGGAAGACACGCTCACAGGCTTCGATTCCGCCCAGGTTCGGAGGGTTGTGCAGCGGCGCCAGGTCGGCGTACTGCCGGATGCCCTTCTTCACCTCGTCGTTGATCCGTGCCGGCGCGGTAAACTTCTCGCCGCCGTGCACGACCCGGTGCCCGATCGCCGCCACCTCCGAGAGAGCCTGGAGCACACCCCACTGCGGATCGACCAACTTGCCGCAGATCAACCCCAATGCGTCATTGTGGTTGCCCACCGACGCCTCGCTCCGCAACACCCGCCCGTCACTGACTTCGTACCGCAGTTCCGGCTTCGCCTGCCCGATCCGCTCCACGAGACCATGCGCCAGCATCGCCTCGCCGTGCGTCTCGTACAGAGTGAACTTCAGCGACGAACTGCCAGCGTTGATCACCAGGACTTTCAAGCGTGTATCTCCATAGCCGTCACGTTACTCGCAGGTCATTCCGCGTCGCTACCCGGCTCGTCCGAGCAAGAACGAGTAACCTTACTCACGTAACCGCGCCGGTCGCACGCCGGATCCGGATTGAGGCGCGCAGCCGGTCCGCCTGCTCCGGGTCATACTCGGCCGGAAGATCCGTCAGGCACGAGGCGCAGGCGCACGCCAAGCCGGCGGCAAACGCCTCGATCAGGATCTCCTCGCTCAGCGCCGGACGGCGACGCGGCCCACGCGGCGCAACCTTGTCATCCTTCGACGCCCCGCCCCGGTTCGGAATCCGGCGCTCGGCGTCCAAGCGACCAGGAACCGGCGAACGGGCTTGCCGCGGCGTAGCTTCTGAGCGAAGCCGCGCCGCCACCTCGGCCAGCAGGACGCCGGAAACGCAGTCCCCCGCGCCCGTGCTGTTGCGAACGCCGCTCAAACGCGGCCAGGAGTACTCCCATGCGCCTTGGCGCAGGAAAAGGAACGCCGCGTCCGGCCCTGCCGTCACCGCCACCGCGGCCACGCCAAACTCCTCCAGACACCGCCAGGCCGCGTCTTCGAGACGGGGCCGCTCCGCCAACCTGACCAGTTCCGCGCGATTGACCTTGATGATGTCCACCCCCTCGGCCAGCACCGGTCGAACATCGCACACGGCATCCAGCAGCAGCACGGCATCTCCCGCCGCGCGGGCAATCGCCGCGTAGAAATCACCGCTCACTCCCGGCGGACAGGTTCCGGCCAGCGCCACGCCTTCACAGCCGCGGATCTCGGCCAGCACCAGGGCGCACAAAGCCTGCGACTCGGCGACCGTCACGACACCCGACGGCTCAATCAACTCGGTGACCGTCCCGTCCGCATCGCTGATCACAGTGGTGCAGACTCGGGTCTGACTGCCCGTGCGCGCCGTCAGGTGTCGAATGCCCAGACGTTCGAGTTCGGCCGTCAGGAAGTCCGCAGTGTAGCCGCCAGCGAACTGGGCCAGCGTCACCACCGCGCCCCGTCGCTGCGCGGCCCGGGCCAGGTTACAGCCTTTGCCGCCGCTGCCTTCGCACCGCGAGACGGCGCGATTGACCTCACCCACGGCAAGCGCGCCAAAGTGTAGCACCTTCTGCCAGGCTGGACTGGGCCCGACAGACAACAGACGCGGTCTTTCGGCGGAAAGGTTAGACACAGGTGCGGTACAAGTCTGCAATGAGTGATTGTGAGAACACGGACGCCACACTGACAAGCCGGTGTTTCCGGCCGCGGCGGCCCGGGACAAGTACCGCAACCAGCCGTTGAGGCCGGCTGCAGCGTCTGTACCAACTCACAACATACACGCACGCCAGCCGGGGTCAACGTTCGCAGGCTCCGAGCCAGGGCTGTTTCAAGATTCGTGACCGTCGCGTGCGGTGAGTACCCCCGGCGTGTCCCC
>MHBL01000416.1 GCA_001803235.1 Lentisphaerae bacterium RIFOXYA12_64_32 | reverse complement strand
CTGGAGCGCCCGCGTCCTCGCGGGCTCCGGGCTCCTTCAGTTTCATGGGAGTGGCGGGTGGAGATAGGGTCGAAGGTTGACCGGGGCTGGCGTCTAAAGTGGTCGGAGCGGTCGTGGATCCTGAGCTTGTCGAAGGGCTCGCTCCGACACCCGCGGGACCGAGCCGGTCCCGCCACTTTGGCGAGCCCCCCCCCAGCCCAGCACCCGCGACTGACGCACTACCGGCCGGAAGCCATGATGCGTCGCGGGAGGAACCGCACGGGACGCGCCCCCAGCGGCTGCCGATCGCGATCGACGGCGAACGATCGCCGTCGACAGCGTTCGGTGGTGTTTGGGAATTCGGAATCGGGCGACCCGCGAGGTATCAGTCCCTGGTGTGGTGTATGCCGGCCGCGGCCACCCACTTGACGGCGCCGTTCCGGCCTCCACCTATCGGCTGGCACATCACGACGAGGTCGGCAACCGGTTCACCCGTTGGTTGGTGCTGATTGTGCAGCGGCGGGCTCTGGGGTCTCGGGGGCGCGGTGGGCGCGGTGGGCGTCGGTCCAGCTTCGCAGGGCGTCCTTGGTTTGCAGCCCCAGTCGCGTCTCGACCACCTTGCCGTCGCGGAACAGGACCAGGTTGGGGATGCTGCGCACTTGGTAGCGATCGGCCAGGCTCGCGTTTTGGTCGACATTCACCTTGATGACCTTCACCGCGCCCGAAGACTCTGTGGCGAACTCCTCCAGGATCGGGGCCAGGCTGCGGCACGGTCCGCACCAGTCGGCGTAGAAATCGACCAGCACCAAGCCCTTGTACTCCAAGACCTCCTTCCGGAACGCGTCTTCTCCGTTGAGGTGCAGCACCGGGCTGGCAGGATCGCCCGGGCGTGGCGACGTAGCGCGGTTCGACGGGGGCGTGGCCGCGGTAACCTGTGCGGTGTTGAACAGGGCCGCGGCGCCGAACAAGGCCGCTAGGATGCCGCCGATCAGGGCGCCTCGCCCGGGGTTAGCAGTCAGCGGGCACTGACCGGAACTGCACTTGCCGACGTAACCCATGAAGCCGCCTATGGCGACTCCGACCAAGACCATCAGGCCAAACCGCATGAGGTACATGTTGGTTTCCCTTCTTCGTCCCGTCCGTTCTACTCGTCATCCCGCAGTTGTTTAACCGACCCGGCTCATCTGTTAAGCTCTACTCTATTCGACCACGCTGCGGCGAGGAAGTTCCGCGGAGCCGGCGGCATCTGACGGATACGACAGAGTTGGCGGATCGGACGGATCAGACGCACACCACTGCTCACGCGCTGGGTCGGCTACGGTTTCCCGTTCGGGGGCGAGCCCGTCGCGTCGAGGACCTCCCGGCCCTGGCGCAGGACGGTGACGTGGTCGCTGTTCTGCCAGTGGATTTCGTATGACGCGGCGCCGGGCGGTGTGACGGTGACCGTGAGTTGCGCGCCGTCTGCCGTGCACTGGACTTCCGGCGGAACCGGTGCCATCGGGCCGGTTGACGGCTGCAGCACGGCGGCGAACCGGGCCGTTCGGCCTCGGCGCGAGACGATGACCAGCGGCACGCGGTCGGTGACTGAGGCGCCGACGCCATCACCCACGGCCACGCGCGTTCCCGGTGCGGGTGCCATGGCGAGGAACAAGGCTGCCTTGCCGCCCTCGAAGCTGACGTTGATCGGGGCGTCGGTCATGCCTTCGAGCGCGTTCTGGATGTGCTGGCTGCCGGCGAGCGAGCGCAGGTCGGCCTTCACGGTTGCTGCGGTGCAGGTCGCGCGCTGGCCGCGGTTGTGGTAGAGCCAGTCGAAGCGGCAGTCCCGGTCCGCTTCGAGGTCGTCGACGACCAGGAGCCATTCGGGGGTCTGGACCAGCAGGCGGTCATGACGTACGCCGGGATAGGCGTCGCGGCACGTGGTGGCCACGGTGGTGCAGTCCGGCGTCTTGCCGAACAGCAGCAGCTTTCCCGCCGCATTGGCCTGGGACTGGCCATCGATCAGCACGGTGTTGTGCGAGACGGTGGCCTTGTACCACTCGCGGTGAACGGGCAGGCGGTAGGCTTGGCTCTGGGCACGGCCCGGGTCGACACCGAGTTCCTGGCCGAACCCGAAGAAGACGAAGCTCAGCTTGTCGAGGTGCGCGTGGTAGCCGCCGGCAGGGCCGAAGGTGACCGCGGTGACGAGAGCCGCCGGACCGGGCGTGCGCAGGATCGCGTGGCCTGCCGCGGGAAAGAGCATGCTCTCCAGCGCCGGCCGCGCGGCGGTCGCGGTGGTGTCGCGGCCGTGCAGGACGCTGTCCCAGGTAGGTTGCGGAGTCAGCAGGGAGAGCAGCACGGGGGCCTGGTAAGCGGCGTATGCCGGTTCGAGCAGGTCCGGGCGTCCGCCGGCCGTGGTGCCGGTGTCGTCGCCGAACCGTGGCAGTTCGCCGTTCGGCATGGTGTAGTAAACGGGCAGGAGGAACATCTTCTTCAGGCTCGGGTGCGGCCAGAAGTCGGCGCCTGTGCGGCGCGCGGCTTCGACCAGCGTGACCAGTGCCTGCAGGGCGTAGAAGTGATAGCCCCAGCTTTGCTCGTACCACATGCCGTCGGGCGTGATGGAGTTGCCGAGCTGAAACAGCAGTCCGTTGCCGGCCGATTTGAGCGAGCGCTCGCGTACGTTCTCGAGCCAGGAGACGGTCCGGTCGATCACCGAGTCGTTGCCGCCGTACACCGCTTTCTGCATCCATTCCTGCTGGTCGACGACCGCGCCGCCGATGAACATGGCCGCGTTGTGCCAGGACTGCCAGTTGACCACGCCGGCCTTGTACTTGTCGATGTTGCGGAGCATGGGCAGGATCAGGCCGTCGCGGACACGTGTGTGGTCCTCCGGCTTGAGTCCCGGCCAGTCGTGGATCAGGTCGTAGGCGGGACCGATCTCGCGCGACAGGGCCACCGCCTCGCTCAGGGTCTGCTCGAAGAGTCGGCCGCCGGAGACCCAGGCCCAGAGCGGGTTGGTGCGCGTGTTGGCGTGGTACGGGTACTGCAGGTAGCGTTCGGCGTAACCGAGCAGGATGCGGGAGGCGAACTCCGCATACGCCGTGTTGCCGGTGACAGCATAGGCCCAGGCGGCATCGTGCATGCTCCGCAGCAGTTGATTGTGCTTGGCGGTGAACCGCACGTCGTCGTACGGTGGGCCGGAGTAGACCTTGCCGCAGAGTGGGCACTTGTGGTGTGTCTCGTCGACCGTCTGCAGGGCCGTCTGGCACGTGTCGCACTGATACCACTGATTGTGCTGGCCGCCGCGCGGCGGGAAGGACAGCGGTTGCGGCAGCGCGGCGTCGACGTGCTTGATCCGCGCGACGACGATGTCGTGTTCGGGGCCCTGGCCCTGCCAGGCCGTGCGGAGCCGTTCCAGTTCGGCCGGGGTGCAGGCGACGAGTGGATGGCCGTCGCGGGCGGGCAGGTGGACCGCGGGTGGTGTCCATGGCTTGTCTTCGGCCGCGGCGACGCCGAGGCAGACGAGGAGAAGCAGCCCTGCGTGGAGACCCCGGCATGGCATCGTCATGTGCCTTCCTATGTCTGCCCCCGCCGCACTCTCTGGAAGCGCCGACCTGCGGTACGCCAGGCGTGTCCTGTCGCTGGCTGGTGTGCGTTGAACCAGAGACGGTGAGTCTACCATACCGGCGGCAGCGCGGTTCGCAAGGACGGCATTGTCGCTGTTGGTCGTGCGTCCGCGCCTCCCGGGCGGAATACCGCCCGATCATGTGCGGACGTTACTCGCTGGCGTCGGAGCGTTCTGGCAAAGTGGCGGGAGCGGCTCGCTCTCGCGGGTGCCGGAGCGAGCCGCTCCGGCCACTTTAGCGCAGCCCGCGAGTAACATGGGAGTCACGGGTGGAACGACGGCGTGTCCGCCCGTGCGTGAGACCCCCGTGGCCTTGCGCCACGGGTGAATCGGGTTCGCCGGCCAAACGTGCGCGCCCCCCCCTCTTCTCTCATCCGCCGGCGGCGGACGGGGGATGAGAGAAGAGGGGGGCAAGGTGGCGGTGTTGTAGCCAATGAACCCGTTCACCTGCCACGCAAGGTGGCAGGGGTCTATGCTTCACCCTTTGCTGACGCGTTACCGCTGTTGACGTCGGCGGCTCGGCGCGGTAGGTTCAACGGAACTGGGTTGCCGTGCCGTGCCAGGTGGCGCGGTCTTGGGGCCTGGGGCAACAAAGGAGAGCGACGCACACCATGAGCAGAGCATGCTGGATTTCGTCCGTGGTCCTGTGTCTTGCCGCGGGGGCGGCGACGGCGAAGGGCGCGGAGACCGGGCCGCTGCCTCCGGAAGGCGCAACCTCGGTCTCGGCCAAGGTTGGGAATGTCGAGGTGCGGTTTGACCGCCGCAAAGCCTGGAACCTGAACCGGATCGATTTCAAGGGTGTGCGGTTGGGCATTGACTTGCCCGGCGCGCACTACGGCACGGTGTTCAAGTTCCCCGGGGTCGGTTTTATCGGCAGTGGCCACACGGAGAACGAGACCGAGGCGGTCGAACAGGTGCAGTTCGTCGCGGACGGGCAGCAGGTGCCGGTCGAGAAGGATGCGGAGTTTACAGCCGGCGCATTCAAGATGATGCGCGTGTCGCGGGTGCGGGACTTCGCCGTGGAGAACACCGTGGAGGTGAAAGATGACCGGGTCCGCGAACAGGTGACCGTACGCACCGACAAGGAGGTTCCCCTCGATCTGGTCTATCACTTCATGCATCCGTGGACGGTGACGGCGACCGAGTATCTCGCCGGGGGTGAGGGCAAGCCGGAGGTCGGCGGCGTGTTTGCGGACACGAAGGATTTCCACGTGAAGCAGGACTTGGACTGGGTCGCGGAATACGACGCGCCGAGCGGCAAGGGCTTGGTGTCGCGACTGCTGCGCAAGCCGGAAATCGGCGGTGCGACTATCCTGTTGTGGGACGTCCCCAAGACATACCGGAAGTTCTACCTCCGCTGTTTTACGGCGAAGACGGTGCCAGCCGGGTTCGCGGGCACGTACGAGATGGTCACCGGTTTCTTCGAGGCCGAACCGGCGACATGGAAGGATGTGGCGCGGACGCTGGCAGTGGACCTGGCGGCGAAGACGGAGTAGCACGGAGCACGGAGCAGGGAGCAGGGAGCTGGGAGCGCGGAGGAGGAATACGGGAAGGGAAGGGCAAGAGCACAGGGGGGGGAGGTTTCGAGTGTGTAACTACTCAGGTAGGGAGGGTTCAGGGGTCGGGGTTCAGGCCATTCAGGAGGGGAAACTCATCCCTCCGCTCGAAAATCCAGTTTCAATGGACCTCCGGTGTCTGAAACTTACCTGAACCCTGACCCCCGAACCCTGGTACCTGAGTCGTTACTCGGGTGTCAGGTTTCAGGTGTCAGGGGCAGGTGTGAGGCGCGGGGTCAAGAACGTGTGTGGGTCTGTGAGTATGTGGGTGTGCGAGTGGGGAGGGGGGCGAGGGGCGAAAAATGTCTGAGTGTTCAGTGTTCGGTATTCAGGGGATCCCCCCCGCTCGACACCCGACACCCGTCCCACACATCATGGCGTCAGAACCGGCGGTCGACAACCCAGCACAGGTGGAAAACGGAAACCCGGACTTGGCATTGACAGCGGAATCCGAGACAAGAATTGGCTTGTGGCTGACGGTCGGCGCGGTGGCCTTCGTGCTGCTGGTGCTGGGGTTGCTGCATGCCTGGACCACGCAACCGGACGGCAGTCTCTCCAACGACGCGCCGTATCACATTGCCATGGCGGACCTGTTCGGGCAGGCAGCGCTGGGCAGAACTTTCCCGTGGACGCAACGCTCGATCTGGCGTGACCATTTCTACGACAAGGAACTGGGGTTTCACTTCCTGTTGATGGTCGTGCGGCGCTGGGCCGGCTTGTTCGGGTACCGCGGCGATGCGCCGCCATTCCTGTTGGAGGACTTTTCCCTCATTGCGGCCTGGCTCGCGGTGTTCCTCTGGGCGCTGTGGCGCGTCGGCATTCGGCAGCCGTACGTGTTTGTGCCGCTGGCGGTTCTCGCCGTGCCGCTGTTCACGTACCGGCTCAACCTGATTCGGCCACACGTGCTGTCCAGTGCTCTGATGGTCGCCACCGCGGTATTGCTGTGTCCGGCGCGGCGGGGCGAGCCGTCGCTGTTCCGGACCCGGTTCATGCCGTTCTTCGCGCTCGGCATTCTGTTTGCCTACTGTTACTCCAACCCGCACTTCGTGCTGGTGCCGACGGTTCTCTACGCGGTGGTTTTCGTTCGGGCGCAGGGGCGCTCGGCACTGTTGCCTGCAGTGGGAGCGTTGGCGGGGGTCTTGGCCGGCTTCGTCGTGCATCCGCAGTTCCCCAACACGTTTATCATCTGGAAGATCCAGTGTGTCGACGTGGTGTGGCAAGCGCTCACCGGGGCCGTGTCGGACCTGACGACGGCGGTCGAGGTCGGGCGCCCGACGCGGCGCATGCTGGCGGAGAACGGCATTCTGTTCCTGATGGCGGCTATTGGTGCCGGTTCGGCAGTGTGGGAGTGGCGCCGCGGGACGTTGTCCGAGGCCGGGCGGTTGTTCGCGCTGCTGGCGGTACTGACCGCCTGCGGCGTGGTGCTGTCGCAGCGCGTCATAGAGTACGCCGTGCCGTTCACCGTGATGGCGGTCGCCCTGGCTTATGACGCACGCTTCGGTACGCGGGGAACGGTGTTCCATGCGCGGGCCTTCGTGGCCGTGATCCTCGTGTGCCTGGCGCTCTTGCCGCTGCAGCGCCGGTACTTCAGCGAGGAACCCCATGTGCCCATGCCGCGTCAGTTCGCAGAGTGGTGCCGGGTTAGGTTGCCCCCGGGGACCTGCATCGCCAACCTGTTCTGGGACGATTTCCCGAGGCTGTTCTTCACCGCGCCGGAGTACCGCTACACCTACGCCATGGACCCCATGTTCGGCTATGCCGCCGACCCCGTGAACTATCCGCGCCTCGAGGCGATGTGCGCCGGGAAGATCGACTTCCCGCCCGGCCCGGAGTTGCAGCGCCTCCTCGGGGCACGTCTGGTGTACGTCTCACCCGGTTGTGCCTCGACGGCACGGCGGATGGCAGCGGCGCGATACGCGCTGCCGTACCAGGGGTTGGACGGCTGGTGCTTCGATCTGGAAGCACCGCCGGTGGATCATAGCGTTGGCCGGCGGTGAGGCGTGAGGGGGAGGTCTCAGGTTTCGGGTTTCAGGTGTCAGGGAGCGGCGAGGGGCGTGAGGAAACCATGTGTGTGGGTGTGTGAGGGGAGGGGGCGTCAGTGGGCGGTTGGGCGCGGCGGTCATTTCTCTTTCTCGGCTGGGGCCTTTTTCCGCGCCTTGATGCCCTGGTAGTTTTCGGGGAAGACGGGGACGTAGTCCTGAAGGTTCTTCTGCAGGCCGTTGATCTGCTCTTTGAAGTGGACGAAGTGGTTGTTCATGTTGATCAGGCGGCAGGCCAGGATCTGTGCCACACTGACGGCGGCTTCGGGGTTCTTCTTCAGGAATTCCAGAAACTCTTCGACGACGTAGAAGGAGCTGCGTTCGACGGTGACGACGTCCGCCACCGGGTCGGTGTGCAGCAGCGCGGAGATCTCCCCGAAGATGGTGCCCGGTGAGTCCACCGCGGTGATCTGATGCCCGCCCACCATCATGCTGACCTTGCCGGAGATGAGCACGTAGACGTTCTTGGTGCGCTGTCCGGTCTTGATGATGACCGTGCCGGGGTCGAAAGAGACTTCCTTCAATCCGAGGTTCTCGAGGATCTGGATGTTCATGGCGCTCGTTCCCCAGAACTGCGTTGAAATGCGACCGACTACGGGCTGCCGTGTCCGCACGGACGGCAACGGAATTTACGGTCATCGGCTATTATACTGTTGACGCGCAACATATCAATACTTATTATACATGGAAAGGCATGCCGTGCCGTTCCCCGGCTGGCGGTCCAAATGTTAGGGAAGGCGGACTATGGCTACGACAACCAAGTTTCATGACATACTGAAAGCGGGTGTTGATGCTCAGGCGTCGGACTGGCACATCCGCGAAGGCGTGCCGGCGATCCTGCGCGTGCACGGTGAGTTGAACGAGATCGCCGAGTTTGTGCCGCCGCACGATTTTCTCGAGGCGGCCGTGAAGGAGATCTGCCGGCCCAAGGAACTGGCCAAGTACGACGAGCATGGGGATGCGGACTTCGCGCACGCCGAGGAGGGTGTCGGGCGGTTCCGTGTCAACCTGCACCGTCAGCGCGGCATGATGGCGTTGACGTTCCGGCACATCAAGGCGAAACTGCCGAACTTCAACGATCTCGGCCTGCCAGAGGTGATCCAGAAGATTGCCACCGACGAGCGAGGCATCATCCTGGTGACGGGCACGACCGGGTCGGGCAAGTCCACGACCCTGGCGGCCATGCTCGAGTACATGAACAGCAATTTCGGCCGGCACATCATTACGGTCGAAGATCCGATCGAGTATCACTACGAGGACAAGTACTGCGTGTTCGAGCAGCGCGAAGTCGGGCCGGACACCTCGTCGTTTGACTCGGCGCTCATCCACGCGCTGCGGCAGGACCCGGACGTGATCGTGGTCGGTGAAATGCGGAACCGTGACAGTTTCGACACCGCGTTGACCGCGGCGGACACCGGGCACATGGTCATGTCCACGCTGCACACCTCGAACGCGCCGCAATCGATCCAGCGTATCCTCGACTTCTATGAAGAGGGGGAGCGCAAGCAGGTGCGCTTGTCGCTGGCGTCGTGTCTGCACGCGATCATTTCGCAGCGCCTGGTGCCGAAGGTGGGTGGCGGCCGGGCGCCGGCGCTGGAGATCATGATCAACACGCCGGTCGTGCGGAAGCTTCTGGAGGAAGACAAACTGGACAAGTTGTCCGGCGCGATCGAGGCTGGCGCGAACGACGGCATGATGTCCTTCAACCAGTGCCTTCTGAAGCTGGTTAACGACAGTGTGATCACCGAGGAGACGGCGCTGGACAACGCGACGAATCCCGAGCAGCTCCAGATGAATCTGAAGGGGATTTTCCTCACCACCGGCAGCGCCATTCTGGGGTAAACAACCTGAACCGTTACACAGGCGTGACATGCTATACCATCTTGCCCCTATCCTCACGGACATCTGGGGGCCGTTCCGACTCTTCGGGTCCTATCTGGTTCTGATCGGCATCGGCGCCGCACTGGCATCCCTGTTGACGGGACTCATTCTGCCGCGGGTCTGGCATCTGCTCCCGCAGGACCGCGGCAAAGTCCACGTGCAGAAGGGGGAAGTCTCGAAGGGCAAACCGACGGGGGCGGGCTTCGTCTTCGTGCTGCTGCTGCTGCCGGTCTTGTTTCTTGTCTTGCCCTTCTCGGCGAAGTATTGGAGCATTGCTGGGTGTCTTTTGCTGGCCATGCTGGCGGGGTACGGCGATGATGCCAGCGAGAAGCCGTGGGGCGAACTGCTGAAGGGGACACTGGACTTGCTGGTGGCGCTGGCGACCAGTGTGTTCATGTGTGAGGGCCGGGAGATTGTTGTCTGGTTGCCGCTGGTGAAAGGGGACTTTACGGTGTCGCCCTGGCTCTACGTGCCGTGTGCCACTGCCCTGCTGTGGGTCGCCATCAATACGACGAATTGTTCGGACGGGGTGGACGGGCTGGCTGGCGTCCTGACCCTGCTGTCGCTGTTCTACCTGGGCGGGTTCCTGTACATCGTCATCGGACACCGGGAGATGGCCGCCTACCTGCTCGTGCCGCACAACATGGAGGGTGCGAAATGGGCTGTGCTGATCATCTCGGCATCGGGTGCGATGGCCGGCTATCTGTGGCACAATGCCGAACCGAGCCGGGTGCTGATGGGGGATGCCGGGTCGCGGTTCCTCGGGCTCCTGGTCGGGGTCGCCGTGCTGGCGTCTGGCAACCCGGCGCTGATTCTGGTGGTGGCGCCAGTGGTGCTGGTCAACGGCGGCACGGGGTTGGTGAAGCTCGCTCTGTTGCGTGGTTTCAAGTTGATGGGGATGGACACCCGCACGCCGCAGAAACTGAAGGAGGATGCGCAGCAAGCCGGTGGCGACACGCCGCCGCCGAAGCAGTTTATTCTGGTCCGGCTCATGCATCGGGTGCGATTCCCGCTGCACGACCACTGCCGCAAGGAACTCCGGTGGAGCAATCCGCAGGTGCTGCTGCGGTTCGTCCTGCTGCAGGCGTTCTTGACGCCGCTGTTGCTGGGGTTGCTGGTGAAAGTACGCTGACGGGTGGCCGCGTGCGGGCTGGCGCAGTTGGCCGGTCTCGCTGAAAAGGAGGGTGTGGACATGTACAGGCGTTGGCTCGTGGGGCTGTGCTGTGGAATGATGTTGACCGCCTGGAACTGGGGCTTGGCCGCCGAGGGCGGCAAAGCCGCCGGGCACGGCGCCGGCAAGGGCAAGCCCGCGGTTGAGAAGAAGGCGGCCGAACCGGAGGAGGTGGCGAAGGACAAGGAGGAGGAGGCTGCGCCCGCGGAAAAGGAAGCGGCGCCCGCGGAGAAGGAGGCCGTTGCCGAGGAGAAGAAGCCGGCGGCAAAGGAGAAAGCCCCCGCCAAGGCGGTGATCAAGGCGCCGGCCGACGATGCCGGCGCAGAGGAGAAGCCAGTGCGGACGAAGGAGGAGTTCGCGCTCGATCTCGACGCGGATGCTCAGGCGCTTGCCGAGCAGGTGTGCCCCAAGCTCGTGCAGATGCGCGAGCAGTTCGACTATGTCATGGCGCAGTACGTGGAATCGCGGCGAAACCTGGGGTTCTCCAGCCGGAAACGCGCCGAAAGGACGGAGTCGAAACAGCGGGCAGAGATCCAGAAGATGCGCCTGGACATGGAGAAGGAGGCGGAGCGCTGTGCTGCCCCATTCGAGAAGGCGCGCAAGACGATGAAGCAGAGAGAGGCCGGCCTGACGGAGAAGATCGACAAAGCCATGGAGAAGAACCAGAGCGCGGACAAACTCTTGGCGGACATCAAGAAGATACAAGATGCGATCGGCAAGAGCGAGAAGGCCGCGGACCTGGTCCAGGACATTGGCAAACCGAAGCTCAACATGCAGAGATGGGACAACGTGGTCCTCTACGAGCGCATCAAGCCGGGCGAGGTCGAGGAGTCCTATCTGCTTACCATCATCAAGAAATTCCCCGAACTGACCCAGACCCGCCTCGATATCGACAATTACCTTGCGGAAATTGCGGCGCTGAAGGAGAAGGGTGACGGAGGGGCCAAGCTTGAGAAATTCGAGAAGGGGTTGGAGGAGACGGCGGCGCGGTTGAAGGAACTCTACGAGAAGACCGACGAAGGCATCCGGAAGGATGCCGAAATGGCAAAGGCCGAGATTGCGAAGCTCGAACCCAAGGCGGAGCAGATGCGCGGCAAGCCGCAGGGCGCGAAGGCCGAACAGGAGATTGCCAGGCTCAACACCGCTGCCGAAGGTCTGGATGCGAGCCTGGGCATGTTGAAGAGGTTTGTATCTCTCGAAGCCAAGGATGCAAAGAAGCCGGCCGCCGCTCCGGCCAAGCCGAAGAAGACCGAAGAGGTCGCGGCCAAGGAGAAGAAGCCTGAAGCCGCGGCGGCGGACGAGAAGGACGCCAAAGAGGAGAAAGCGGCCGACAAGGAGAAGAACGTCGAGGGCGCAGCAGAGGAGAAGAAAGCCGAGGCGGACAAGGAAGCCGAGGCCGACAAGCCTGCAGACAAGAAGAAGGATGGGGCGGCCGCCGAGGAAGAAGAGAAGCCGAAGGCGAAGAAGGGCGCCGCTGCCAAGGCCGAGAAAGAAGAGTAGTCCAGACCTATGCTGACGGTGGACCACCTCTTCTACCGGGGTTCAGTGTTCGGGTGGAGCATTGAGCCGTACGGAGACGCGTTTCGCCAGATTTCTCCGCCGCACCCTGAACCCTGAGCCCTGAACCCTGAACCCTCGAATCGCAACACGGAGACAAACGTCGCACATGGCAACCCTGGCAAAGAAACTCGGCGAGACCTTGGCGTTGACCGCGCCGGAGAAGCGCGAACTGCTCGAAGCGGCGTTGCAGCGACTGGGCCGCCCTCTGCGCAAAGTCCTGATCCTGCCGCCGGACTTCACGCGGTTCAACTCGAACGCCGGCGAACTGACGGCCATTCTTTACGACATGCTAAGTCCGCAGGCGCAAGTGGACATCATGCCGGCGCTCGGCACGCACTTTGCCATGGCCGAGGGCGAGATCCGCAAGATGTTCGGGCCGAACATTCCTCTGCAGCAGTTCAAGGTTCACGACTGGCGCAACGGCGTCGAGCACATGGGTGACATCTCCGGCGAACGGCTCAAGGAGTGGTCCGAAGGCAAGGTGAACTACAGCGTGCGCGTCGAGATCGACCGCATTCTGCGCCAGAACTACGATCTGATCCTGTCCGTGGGGCAGATTGTGCCGCACGAAGTGGTCGGCATGGCCAACTACACCAAGAACATCCTCGTGGGCGTGGGCGGCCAGGACACCATCAACAAGTCTCACTTCCTCGGCGCTGTCTACAATATGGAACGGATCATGGGCCGCATCGACACGCCGGTGCGCAGGTTGTTCAATTACGGCGTCGAAGCGTTCCTCGGCGACTTGCCCATTCTCTACGTCCTGACCGTGATGTCCAAGGACAAGGCGAGCGGGAAAATGGCCATGCGCGGCCTCCTGGTCGGCGATGATATGGCCACGTTTGCAGAGGGCGCGCGCCTGAGCCAGAAGGTGAATCTCGACCTCATGGACAGGCCGCTGTCGAAGGTGGTCGTGTACCTCGACCCGCACGAGTTCAAGAGCACCTGGCTCGGGAACAAGGCGGTGTACCGCACGCGCATGGCCATTGCGGACAAGGGTGAGTTGGTCGTACTGGCGCCCGGACTGCGCGAGTTCGGCGAAGACCCTGAGATTGACCGGCTGATCCGCAAGTACGGCTATTACGGTACGCCCGCCACTCTCGGAGCCGTGCGCGATAACGCCGACCTGCAGGCGAACCTCAGTGCAGCCGCACACCTGATCCACGGCTCGAGCGAGGGACGGTTCCGCATCACCTACTGCCCCGGTCCGGGCCTGAGCCGCGACGCCATCCGCGGCGTCGGCTTCAACGACGGCGACCTGGCGCAGATGACCGCCCGCTACAATCCGGACAAGCTCAAGGACGGCCTGAACCGCCTCCCTGACGGCGAGGAGATCTTCTACATCAGCAACCCCGCCCTCGGCCTCTGGGCCCTGAAGAAGAACTTCGCCGGCGGGTGAGCGGCAGCGTCGTTGGAAGTCACCCCCCAAACCGGACGCGTGCCAGCAACAGGTCGCCGATGTACTGGATGCGGTTGTACGGCGAATCGCCCCGGGCAGCATCCACGAAGAACGGCATGCCTTTGGCATACCCCGGGACGACCCGCTGCAGCCACTCGCCGGTCACGACCCACGCCTCGTCCGCGCTGACGTTCAGCGTGCAGAAGTTGCCCATGCGCGCGCCGCGCCCGGGGATGAGCACCCGCTCGGTAGCGCGCCGGACGCACAGACGCTCCGGGTCCACCTCGGCCATGAACAGCGGTGCGCGGTGGCGCACGACGCCGTCGCTGAGGTCGCTGCGGCGCGTGTAGACCAGGAACAGAGTCTCGCCTTGAACCAGCCAGTGCTGCTGCGTGTTGTAGCTGCCCAGTTCCGTGCCGTCATCGAACGTCCAGGGGCGCGGCGTCGCGAAATGCAGGCCGTCTGCGGACTCCGCAACATAGCCGCGGATGTCGTTGCGCAGGGTCAGCAGGAAGCGGCCGTTGTGCCGCACCAGTGACGGTTCGTGATAGCCGCGGACTTCGTTGCATTCCAGCACGTTCCCGAGCTCGACGGCCCGCAGCGTCTCGCCGTCCCAGGCCAGGCGCAGGACGGCCGCGCGACCGCGTTCGTCGTCGCCGCCCGACAGTGTGACCGGGCAGAGGATGTTGCCCTCGTCGGGTTCGACGCGCTGGCAGACGTCCGACGTGTACAGGTTCACCTGTCCGGCGTCTGCGAGCAACCCCTGCCAGGCCACGCGCTGCCAGGGTACGAAGTCCTCGCGCTGCGGCTCCCACCGCGAGTAGATCAGGTCGGCCCGCAGCGTCATGCCTTTGGCGCGTGGCGCCCAGATCGCGTGCGTTTCGCCCTTCACGCCCGGCGTGGGCAGCACGTCGAGAGTGTGACAGGTTCGGCCGATCATCAGCAGTGTGTCACTGGCGTGGTGGTAGAACGGCGCCAGCCAGGGCTTCTCGAAAACGTCATTCTCCAGGGGGGTCACCTGCAGAGCCTGAGACTCTGCAGGGTTGCTCCATGTCCGTCCGGCGTTCCGGGTCCAGGTGTAGTGGTGCGGGCCCATGTCATTCCCGACGAGTTGACTCACGGTCGCAATGACTCCCGCCGCGGCGCCGTTGCGACCCGGCGGCACGAGCGCCACGGTCGGCTCAAACCAGCACTCGTTGCGCCCCCGCCCGTGGAAGATCGTCTCGACTTCAACCGTGTAGGCTGTGGACATGTGTTGCTCCAATGTCGTTCCTGACGGCGACGCTCGGACCTCTGCGGAAAGCGTAATGCACAGGCGTCTGACGTGCAAGCCACTCAGCGCATGGCGCTGATCACGGCTTCTGCTGACGTCACTGTCCGGCCGTCCGGGGGCGTGAGTTCCATGCGGAATCTGAACGAAACCGCGGGATCCGCGACCGGGACCGAGAACTCGAACGGATACTCGGCATCCTCCTGTTTCTGCCACTCGCCGCCGATGCTGTAATGCAGGACCACGGTTTTGGCGTCCTTGGGCATGGCGGTGCACCAGGCGTAGGCGTTCCACGGGCCAGGGTCGAGCTGGATCACCGCGGCCCGCGCGTCGATCTTCTCCTGGATGTTCACCCGCGCCTCCGCCGGATCCGGCCCGGGAGTGGGTTCGGGCGGTTGGATGTGGCCCGGAACGTTCGCACGGATTCCGTCCAGGACCAGGACACCCAAGCCGCGGCCGGGGATCTCGACGCGGGCTGTGCCTTGTTTCATTGGAACGACGTGTTCCGTACCGTCGCCGTGCAGGAAGCGGACGCTCGGCGCGGTCGCAACGGTCTCCCCCAACGTGGCCGCAGAGAAAGACACCCCGACATCTTCCGCACCATCGCTTTCGTTCATCACGACGAGGAGGAAGGCGTCGGCGGTGTGCGCCGGGAGGAAGTTGACGGCCGGGTTGTCGAGGGTCACCAAGCCGCGGCGCAACCAGAGCCAGGCCCTGTCGCGATTGTAAACCGTGCCGGGGGCATGTCCGAAGATTCGGCTGTCGAACCAGGCATACCCCATCTGGCGCTGGAACGGGAACGCAATGCGGCCGCCGGAACGGGCTTCGGCTTCGGACACGAGGTAGTCGATGTTCCACGCCAGGTGCGGCAGGATGTGGTGGAAATAGAGACACCCGACATCCGGGCCTTTGATGGGGTAGTCCGGATTCATTGGCATGTCCGTGAATCCGACGACGTAATACCCCGGGTAGTTCGCCCAGCGCCCGAGCGTGGCGTTGCGCGCATACATCTCAAACGTTGCGTCGCCGGTGTGCGCGGCCAGGCGCAGGAAGCGCGGCGCCCAGGCGGCCTGGTAGATCATCCGCCCGTCTGAATCGTGAGCGTTGTACGTGCACGGTTGCTCGAACCCGAGCCCGACGTTCGAAGCCAGCCAGGCCGGCGCCGTGTGTTCCGGGGTGTCGCCGGGGCGGCGCGGAAAGCCGAGGCGATACTCCTCCGGGCCTTTCCACCACTTGTGTTTCGGTACGCAGCCGGCGTACTGTCCGCCCGGATGAAGCACGGTTGTCCCGTCCGGCACGATGGGCTGACTCCAGACTCCGGTCATCATCTGGTGCGCGCCGAAGACCGCGGCGTCGAGGAACCGCCGTTCGCCGCTCGCCTCGTACAGGTAGAGAAGCCCCTCCCAGTCCGGAACAAAGGAGAGATTGAAGAACGGCATCGGCGACAGCTCGCTCTTGGGCGGAATGCGGATCTTCGTCTCGACGTACTTGTCCGCCAGGTCGCACGCCTGTTTGAGGGCGTCCGGATCGCCGGTGAGCCGGTACAGAGCGAGCCACTCCTCGAACTCTTCCGTGTGACTGTAGCCGGCGCTCACGCGAACGCCCGTGTCCGGGATGGCAATGGCGCGAAATGCGGGGGTACGGTGGTGCACGGCTTCCCAACAGCCGCCAAACGTGGTCGTGCCGTACAACTTCACCGGCCCGTCCATGGTGCTGGCCGGGTAGCCGCCCGTGTCGTCAGGTATGGGCGAGAAATGTGCCCCGGACCGCGACAACATGAATTCCAAGGTCGGCAGCGTTCGGCGCCGGAGCATTTCCGGATCGCCGGTCAGGCGGTACAGGGACACGGTCGTCAGCGGCGAGGCCTGGGTGACGCCGTTCTTGGTTTCGATCTGGTAGAACCCCTTGCCGCGCTCCCACCACCCGCCGTGCTCGTCGTCCAGTACCAGGTCGATCATGTTCAAGACCGCATCGGTCAACGAAACGCCGACCTGTTTGCGGTAATCGCGCAGGTTGAACACCTGGTCGGCAACGGTCCGGAATCCCGAGTACCAGTCGCCCGGTTGGACTAGGACACGGAAGGTGAAATGCAGCGTCGCGCCGGCCGCGGCGACGGATTGCGGTGTGCCCAGAACCGGACCGTAGACTGCCGGTTGCACCAGGCCTTCCCCATCCCGGATCATCAATCCGAATCGCGCGTTGTCCCGGCCCGGCCACTCGAACGGGACCTCTGCTGGATCCCCGGCCAGGGTCCAGGCCACCGTCCCCGCGGTCCCCGTCGCCTGCGCCAGGGACAACGGCGTGGGCGTGAACACGTTCAGCAGCGTGTACGGACGCGAGGGGACCCGGTTGCGATGCCACATCATGGGCAGAAGCAGTTCCTGCACATCGGCCAGCGGTTTACGGAAGAACAACCGGTACCCGAGGCTGTAGTTCCCGTCCGCGACCGGGGTGAACGCGAGCTGGACGCGCACGTTCCGATCGCCGGGCCGCAACTCCCAGACCGCCGCGAGCGTGCCGGCAGGGCAGGGGTGGAACTCCAAACGCACGCACCCGGCCTCCGCAACGGCCGCCCGCGGCAGGCACCGGCACGCATTCCCGCCGTTCCACATGGCCTCCGGCGTCGCGATCAGCGTTTCCATGGACGCATTCCCGGCCTGGACCGTAATCGGTGTCCGCGGCTTCCCTTCCCAGGCCGGGTAGTACCCGTCGTATCGCATCGCGGTAGCAGACGTGCCGGTGATGACACCATAGGTTTCCGCCGACGGATCCGCCCCGGCATCGACCCAGGCGCCGTCCTTCTTGACCGACACGCGCGGGCAAACCGTGTCCACGCCTTCGCGCGTGGCGGCAATGAATTCCACCCGCAGTGACTCGTTCTCCAGGACCACGGTCGCCGCGCCGTCGCGAACAGTAACCGCCTGGCCGCGAAGCGGGTCTGTCTCAATGGATAAGGGAAGCGGCCAGGGCTCGTTCCGGGGCAGGGGAGCACGGCCCAGCGGCCCGGTGGGGACCAGGTTTGCGTCGTCGGTGAGCAGAACTGCGTCGGCGCGACCGTAGAACCCCGACACATCATGGATCCCCACCAGCACCGGCCCGGCGGCCAGTTCGTAGGCGCCGCCCGGTTCCCACGTCCAGTCGTCCTTGCCGGACTTGCCGAAGACCATTTCTGACCGGCGTCCGTCCACCGACACGGTGAACGTGCGCGTCCCGGGCTGGTTCGACGGGAAATCCAGCGACCGTACCCACAGCCAGTACCGGCCGGCCTGCGGAATCCGCACCGCCGTGACCGCGGGGAGGACCGCGCCCTTGTCGCCGGCGAAAAGGACGTGCTTGTCGGAGGACGGCGGCTTGTCCGTGGCGAGCACCGTCCAGTCCCCCGTGCACTGGAACTGCTCCGCTTCCACCGCGACAATCACCGGTTTGGCTGCGGGTGCTGTGTCCTGCGCAAGAACGGGTTCGGCCAGTGCTGCGAACGTCGCGGCAATCAGCGCCGGCAACCACCCGCCTCGAACGCTTTGTCCCAAAAGCGGCATGCTGTTGATCTCCATCCCAAGCCATTCGTGCCATCGGCCTCGGTCGTCACCTTGGCAATCCATGTCGGCGTAAGCGCAGGCACTGGACGGCTAATCCTACCGCCCGGACCCGTCAACGTCAAATGGTGGCCACCGGGTAGTGGTGAGGCGTCAGCGTCTCCCGGGCGGCAGACCGCCCGGTCATGCCAATCTGTTACTCCGGCGATTCCGTCTGAGTGCCGCCTTTCAGGCGGAAGTTGTAGCGACGCTTCAGCGAGCGGCCCACCACTCTGCCAAACGTGTACGTGCTGACGCGCCGGGTCGCGCGCCGCAACGCTCAGTCCGCCCGCGCGGGCCGGGACGAATTCGAATGCTGCGTTTCGCGGTTAACAGAAAAGTCACCGACCTGTGCAAGCAGCGGATCGAGTCCCGTCACCTTCCGACCGTACCGCGGGCGGCCCTCCGCCCGAGCCGCGCGGGGTAGCAAGCGGCGTCCCCGCAAGGCAGCTGCCTACCCGTCGCGCCGCGGCCGGAGGGGCGTCCCCCGTGCGTTTCCACCCGCCACTGACCCACTCCGCGGCGTGTATCCGGAGCGCGAAGTCGATCCCTAACCAAAAAATCACACAACCGCAATTGCAATTCTGGGGGGGGGTATACAGTAGCTTCGTGAAGATGGGATAAGCCTTGGTCGGGTCGGCTGGCGTGGCCGGTGAATGGTGGTCTGCGCCGGGATGGATGCAAACGAAAGGTTGGTTTGGGCAGGCGCCGGCGGTTTGAGGTCCGTGGCCGGCGCGAACGCGATACGGTGAGGGAGCATAAGGTGAGAGGCTGGGGTGGATTGGGAAGATCCGGCGGTACAGGGGAAGCGTGTCGGGCGGTTCCGTCTCCCGACGCGCGTAACCATGGGAGTTCTCGCATGAGCACGTTCCGTGCGTTCGGGTGGGTGCGTTTCGCCGTTCTGGCCGCGGTGCCGTTGTTTGCGTGCCTGCCCTCGCGTGTGGGGGCGCAGGAGAGCATGACGGTGCGCGAGGACGCGGAAAGCGCCGCGGGTCTCATCGGCACGTGGGACGTATATGATTGCATCCCAAGTGGTTATGTCAGTGTCGTGACGGACCCAGACAACGCGGCGAATGACGTCGTGAAGCTCCTGGGCGCCGGGCCGGTCCAGACCGATACCGGCTACCGCCTCACGTTCGCACCCGCCGAAACGACGCAGTTCAAGGTCCAGTGGCGGATGCGGTACGACCAGTCATTCGTTATCTACTTCGCGGTGAACACGACGGCGGGATTCCGCTATGTCTACTATGACGCGCAGAACGTGAACCTGCTGGGCAGCGAGACCTACGTCCACCACGGGCTCGGCTCAGGCGCCTACTCGACCACCGCCCCGCGTTGGGTGACGATCCGCAGGGACTTGGCCGCTGACCTGGCCGAAGCGCAAAGCGGCAACCTGATCGTCAGCGTCACCGGATTTCTCATTCGTGGCGCCGGATACATTGATGACATAAGGACTTACGACTATCCTGACCAGGATCATGACCTCATTCCCGACGATGTGGAGACGGCCAACGGCCTGAACCCGGCCGACCCCGCGGACGCCGCCCTGGACCTGGATAGCGACGGGCTCAGCAACGTCCGCGAAGTCATCCTGGGCACCGGCATCGCGGACAGTGACAGCGACGACGACGGGTTGCTCGATGGTCAGGAAGTAGACACCTACCGCACCGACCCGCTGAACGCGGATTCAGACGG
>MHBL01000415.1 GCA_001803235.1 Lentisphaerae bacterium RIFOXYA12_64_32 | reverse complement strand
ATGGAAGCGTATATTACTTACCTAGAAGAACTTACGGAAGCCATAATTCTGACGCCATAGGATTATTCTGGCCGTTCTTGTGACGTAAGGCAGCCCGCAGGTGCATGGTCTGGCGTGGTTCCGGATGTCCCAGTCCCGCCCGTCCCACGACCTTGCGCCGGGCATGGCCGGCGTGTACGTTCCGGGGCGAGGACATGGGAAACGCCACGTCGTGGGACCAGGCATGAGTCAGCGCCACATCGAAGTCGTCGCGATCGTGATCTACAAGTGCGCCGGATGGGACGGCGCGGCCATGAACGGCGTCTATGACCTCGGCGAAGCATTCGACGACTCCAACGACAATGGCGTCCGCGACCCGGACGAAAACTTCACCGACGAGGACGCCGTGTTCTGCTGCATCCCGACGCCCATCGAGTGCAGCGACCAGAACGCGTTCGTCTGCAACCAGGGCGGCTCGACCTTTGTCGGGTTCGATCCCGGCACGTACACGCTCACCACGCCCCAGGGCGGCAGCGGCACAATCAACGTCCTCGGCGTCAACGTCAAATTCACCGACACGGCCGGCACGATCCTGAACTGGCAGGACGAAGACCTCTACGGCGGCCTCACCCCGGTCAACGACGAACTGAACCCGGACAACCCCTATTGCGCAAACACGCGACCTGCGCGGGTAAGTTCAGCCTCGCAGAAGTACGGCCGCAGTGGCTCGGCACGTCCCGGGCCGAAGCAGGGTGCGTCGGCCGGTCCCCGGCCGAGGATCTCGGGCCGAGACGGCCCCGAGGCACCCTGCCGCGGTCCCGGAGGTCCCGCGCCACTGGCCGTCGCTACGGATTTACCCGCACAGGTCGTGAACGTGGAACGACAAGCCTCGCAAGCTCACTCGTGGCGCAGGGCTTCAATGGGGTCAAGACGGGCGGCGCGCACGGCGGGGTAGATGCCGAAAACAATCCCCACTGCCATGCTGATGCCGACAGAAAGAACCAGGCTGTAGGCGCTCACCACAGTGGGCATGCCGGCAAACTTGGTGATGAGCCACGGAATCAGCAATCCGATGGCAATGCCGATGCCGCCGCCAGTCATGGACAGAACCACGGTTTCGATCAGGAACTGCGCCACAATCTGACGGCGCTTGGCGCCGATGGCGCGACGGACCCCGATCTCGCGCGTTCGTTCCGTCACGGAAGCGAGCATGATGTTCATGATGCCAATGCCGCCGACCAGCAGGCTGATTCCGGCGATGGAACCCAGAACAATGTTGAAGGTGCGCTTGGTCGCCTCGGCTTGCCGGAGCAACGCCAGGGGAACGCTGATCTGGTAGTCCTTCTTCTTGTGGAACAACCCCAGCATGCGTTCAATGGCAGCCGCGGTGGGTTCGACGTGCTCCAGAGTGTCCACATCGACGATGATCTGGTGCAACTGCACCGACTCGCGGACCTGCGTGCCGGCCTTGTTCTGAACGAACAGGTCGCCGAAACGCTCCCGGGCCGCGTAGATCGGAATGTACGCATCCGTCTGCTGGTCCGGAGTCTGCATGGCGCCATCGGACGCGCCTTCGCTGCGCACGATCCCGATGACCTCAAAGGCCTGGCCGCCGATGCGGACCGCCTGGCCGAGACACGCCTCCGTGGCCAGCAAACGCCGCGCCCCATGCTCCGTCAAGACGACGACGTTCCGCTTCGTTGCCATGTCCTCAGGCTTGATACCACGACCGGCGATCATCGGGCGCCGCACCAGTTCGAACCACATGGGGTCAGTGCCCACCAACCGCAGGTCCAGGGAGCGCTGACCGAGCCAGCCCTCCTTCTGGATGAGCTTTACGGGCACCACATGCTTCAGTGTCGGGAACCCCTCAGCCAGGCGCCCGAGGTCGTCGTACAACAACCCATACATGTTGACCTGCCAGCGGGACGTCGTTGACGAACGCTCTTCCATCGGCTTCACAGCGCTGATGATGATGTTCTGACTCCCCAGCTTCCGGATCTGCTCCAGGGCTTCACGGCTGGCACCCTCCCCGACCGCCAGCATGGCGATGACACTGCCCACTCCGAAGACCACGCCCAGCATGGTCAGAAAGCTGCGCAGTTTGTGAAGCATCAGATTCTTGATGCCCATGCGCACATCCAGGAGGAGCCGAACCTGCCGCATGCTCAGCCCTCCCCTTCAATGCGTTCGATATTGCCGTCGCGCATGTGCATACGGTGTCGCGCGTGGGCCGCGATATCCAGTTCGTGCGTGACCATGATGATCGTCTTGCCGCGCGCGTTCAGACTGCCCAGAAGCGTCATGATCTCCTCGCCGGTGGCGGAATCCAGGTTGCCTGTGGGTTCATCCGCGAGCAACACGACCGGATCGTTGACCAGTGCGCGCGCGATCGCCACACGCTGCTGCTGCCCGCCGGAAAGCTCGCGCGGCCGATGCATCAGGCGACTCTCGAGCCCGACGCTGGCCGCCAGTTCGCGGGCGCGCCGGGCGCTGTCCTGCAAGTCCCAGCCCAGGTAGTAGAGTGGCAACGCTATGTTCTCCTCGACCGTGAGTTGTGCAATGAGGTTGAAACTCTGGAAAATGAAACCCAGGTGCTGCAACCGGATGTCGCTCAGCGCCGAGTCGTCCAATCGGCTCACGTCCTGGCCGTTGAGCAGGTAGCTGCCGGACGTTGGCCGGTCGAG
This sequence comes from Lentisphaerae bacterium RIFOXYA12_64_32, assembly GCA_001803235.1. GTDB lineage: Bacteria > Verrucomicrobiota > Lentisphaeria > Oligosphaerales > YB12-FULL-65-16 > YB12-FULL-65-16. The sequence goes on along the minus strand of MHBL01000415.1, from coordinate 12,019 downwards.
GCAGCCGAGCAGGTTCAGGAGCGTGCTCTTGCCGGAGCCGCTCGGCCCCATGACGGCCCAAAAGGCACCACGCGGGATGGTGAACGAAACCCCCGCCAGGGCGTGGACATCCTCCTCGCCCATGGGGTAGCTCTTGTGCAGGTCGCGCACGTCGACGGCATTGTCAACAGCCGTAGTCATGGCTGGGCATTCCCTCCGCCGGCATCCGCCCCACCGCCCGGCTGCTGCTCCTGCTGGCGTCGGCGCTCCGCCCACTTGCTTCGAGCCGCCTCGCGCTCCTCCGGAGTCATGTTCTTGAACCGCTCGCGCATCTTCTCTCTCGCCTCGGGCGTCATGGCGCCGCCCTCAGGCCCGCCCGGCCCGCCGGCCGCCGCAGCACCGTCGGGCGCCGGCCCTTTCGCCGCGCCAACCTGGGCGCCTTCCGGCGAGGGTCCTATTCCCGCTCCCGGCGGAGCGGCGCCTGACGCGGGGGGAGCATTCCCCGGTGCGCTCCCCCGATCCCCTGGCGCACCACGGCGACCGCTCGCCCCACCCTGCCCTTGCGGTCGCGCGCCTTTGTCATCCGCACGTCCATTCGCCGACTTGGCCTTCTCCGTGACCGGACGTTCCGGAATCGCCATGTCCCCCACCGGCACACGTTCGTCGGCCGTCTTGGAGTCCGACAGCGGCGGAGTCAGCAGAATCTCCTCTCCCACCTTCACACCTGAGACGATGCGCACCATGCGGCTGTTGTCCAAGCCGATCTCAACCGGACGCGGGGTGATCTGATTCTTCTCCCGTACATACAACGTCGGCTTGCCCCCGACGCGCACCACGCACTGTACGGGCACGCACAACGCCTTCTCGTAACGCTCGACGACAATCTCGACCGAACAAGTCATGCCCGTACGCAGGATATCGCCTCCCTCGTCGATGTAGATCTCCGTGTTGAAAACCTTCAAATCGGGGTTCATGAACGTGCTTTGGGCATCGGGCAGCGGCGCAATCTTACCCACCCTTCCCACAAAGGTCCGCCCCGGTATTGCGTCAACCGCAACCTGGGCCGGCAGCCCCGTGTAGATTTTCTTGAGACTCGATTCGTGAATCTTGACGATCGCCATAAAGGTATCGGCCAAAGGCAGATGAATGAGTTCCTGCCGCTCGATGACCTGCTGCCCTTCAGCCAGAGGTTCGACGTTGCCCCGAAAACTGAACTGCGTGCTGGTCGCGTAAATGACCACGCCGTCGGTGGGTGCCGTGATCTTGGCCTTGGCAATCTGCTCGCCGATTTTCTGCAGCTTGTCCTTCTGCCGGCTGAACTCCGCGTCCCGCGCCGAGAGGTCGGCTTCCGCCTGCACCACGTCGGCCGAGGTGCGACGGCGGACCCGCTCCAGCGCCATCTCGGCTTGGGCGGCATCGCTGGTCAACTGATCGATCTGGCGCTTGAAAGTGAACTTCTCCAGCAACTGCAGCCGGCTGCTGGCCAGGTCCAAGTCCAGCGCCGCTTTCTTGGCCGACAGGCTGTCCGCCTGCAATTCCGTCCCGGACAGGTACTTCTCGTCGAAGAGCTGCTGCGACCACTTCAGTTTCTCGGCCGTCCGCTGCACTTCCTCCTCGGCCAGCGTGATCCGGCTCTGCAAGTCCTTGCGGTCGGTCGGATACTCCCCATCCTGGTAGTTCTTCACGTCCTCCTGCGCGAACCGGAGGGTCAGTTCCGCCTTGTCGACGTCAGCACGCGCCTGGTTCTTCACCACTTCCAGATTCTCCCGGGCCCGGATGAATGCCGCCTCGGCATTACGGACACGAATGTCCTGATCGACGCGCTCGTCGGTCAACGCCGTAACGTCCAGTTCAACCAGCAGATCGCCCTTCGCCACTTCCTTGCCCTCCGGAATGAGGTACAAAATCGTGCTGCGTCCCTCAAGCTGGCTCTTGATCACCGTGGTCTCGCGCGGCTTGATCGTCCCCGACTCCCTGACACTGATGACCAACGGGCCTTCCTGAACGGGAAAGGTCAGGGCTTCGGCCGACTTGTCGCCACGCTTCACGCCTTGCGATGTGACCAACCACAGGCCGAGCACAACGGCCACGACGGCCACCGCTGCCCACAGCCCAAGGCGCTTCCTGTCCCGCATGATATCCGCCATCTCAGTTGCCCCTTTCCGGCCGGAACTCCTGCCACAGTCCGTCCACAGTCACCTCGAGCCGCCCCAGGTCGCGTTGGACCTGAAGTTCGGCCACCCGGTAGGCCACCAGCGCCGAACTCAGGCTGTTCTGCGCTGTCAGCAGGGCGTCTTGCGCCTCCAGCACGTCGCGGATCGCCGCGCGACCAGCTTGGAGAAAGAGGTCCGTGCTCCGCACGCGTTTCTCGGCCAGACGTACCGCCTGTGTCTGAATGAAGACCGTCTCGCGCGCCTGCAACAGCGAGCGAAGGGCGTCTCGGACTTCGAGCTTGACGGAGTCTTCTTTAGCCTGGAAGTCACGCACCGCTTTCTCCAGATCAATCAGGCTCTTTCGGTACTGGTTCCGCTCGCTCGTGCGCTTCAAGGGCAGATTGAGAGTCAGCAACCCCGAGTAGGAAGCCTGGTCCGCCCGCCACTTCGCATCCGGTTCGTCAGCCGAACTGACGCTGCGGCTTTCGCCCACACTGGCCGTTCCCAGCAGCGTGAGTTCGGCACGGAGTCGGTCCGCCGCCACCAGCACGTCCCGCTGCGCGTCCTCGACCCGCCCCAGCGCCACGCGCAGATCAGAGCGCGCCTCCAGGGCCAGGCGCACCGCCGCCGTCTCGTCCAGTTCCAGCGCACCGGCGCGGGCCCGGTCAGGCTCCTTCAGGACCACCGGCGCGTCGGCGGGCGGGATCTTGCCGCTGTAGTCGGCCACAACCACGCCCCGGGTCAGCTCCTCCGCCCGCGTCCCGAGCCGACCGAGTTCGTCCTCGCTCAACTCCATGCTGGCATCCGGCGGCAGCCCCAGCGACACCTTGAAGTGGTCCAGGCTGCGTTGGCAGGATGTCTTGGCCTGAATCCAACCTTGCCGAGCGCGCAACTCGTCTTGGACCGCCTGGTCGAACTGGAATTCCGGCAACCGCCCGGAATCGGACAACCGCCGTGCCCGCCGCGACGACGCAACCAATCGACGGTAGTTCTCCTCCTCGTTGCCGACGCGACGCAGAGCCAGGAGCACCCCCAGGTAGTCTGCCGCCACAGTGACCGCAAACTCGCGCTTGTACTGCTCAAACTCGTAGATGGCATACACCGCGTCGCGCTCCGCCTGACGCAGCGGCTCCTCGGCAATCTTCCGCCCGGCCCCGCGCAGCAGCGGGATCGAAATGCTCGCGTCACCGAACACACCCAGCGACGAATGTCGTTCCTGGGAGAGGACCTTGACCAGGTCCACGGCAATGGCGCCGGAAAGTTCAGCACCATTCCTGAACGTGCGCGTGACTGACAAATCGCCGCTGTTCTTCACGCCGTACTGTCGGCCATTGCCGGCGGGATCGCTCTGCAGAAGCGAGCTCAGCAGGCCTGTGAAGTTCAGCCGGAATGCATCCCGTTCAAGGTCCAGGTCCAGCGCAACCCGAAACACGCGGTCCTTCGCATCCTGGAATTCGCGACTGTTCCGCGCCGCGATCTGCAGAGCGTCGACCAACGTCGGCCGGAACGGCTCCATCGCGTTCTCCCACGGCGCCGATGCCACGTCGGAGGCGGGCGGCAGATGCCGCTTCTTGGACCAGTAGGCGGTGTCCTCCAGATCGCGCAACGCCTGACTGGCCGGGCCGGTGCGCGGCAAGTCCTGGAGCAGCAATAGACGGCGACGCAGGGTCTCAGCCGCACTGTCCACCGTGATCGGTTCGGTGCGGCCCAGCGCCTGCTCTTGCTTGGTCGTGATGATCTTCTCCGCCGTCTTGTCGGCCTGCCGCCGCCAACCCTGCGGAGTGTGACACCCGCACGCGAACAGAAATAACCCGAGCAGCAACCCGCTGCCCCCGGGACGGCACGCAGAGCGCCACCGCCAACTCGTCAATTTCCACGCCGGCCTCACCGTGCCGCCTCCTTGCCGCGCGGAACCACGGCGCCGCGCAGGAACAAATCCATCACCTGGTCGGACGTCAACACCGGACCGCCGCCCATCGCCCCGGTCGCGCTGCGCAACATGCCGAGCAGCATTGCCGCCAGCGATTCGACGGCGACATCCGAACGCAGTCGCCCCTCCGCCACACCACGTTTCAGAACACTTGCCAACGCCAGCAACAGCCGCTGACGACGCTGCATCCAGTTCTCGCGGCAGTGCCCGCGGTGCCGCGTCAGACGCCGCTCCTCCGTCTGCATCATCTGCCACACCCGAATACGGCTCACAAAAAAATCCCCCACAGCGGCACACACATTCCGCAACGCGACATCGAACTCCTCAGACGGACCGCCCCTGGACTCCACTAATGCGCACAACGCCTCGTGGCCGGCCAGCGCGACCTGGTGAAACAAATCGTCCTTGTCGCTGAAATACCGGTAAATCGTTCCCTTGCCCACCCCGGCACGCTTCGCGATATCCTCCATCTTGATCTCATGAAACCGGCCGGCGGTGAACAATTCCTCCGCCGCCCGCATGATCTGCTCGCGTTTCCTCTGCCGTGCTGCCATGACCCTGTCCCTCTGCGTGAACTCCGGCGCGGGCACCTGTTCACCCAGCACACACGCCGCCAACCCGACGCCAGCAGAAATAGAACTGACCAGTCAGTTTCATTCCTGCCTAGACTATGCATGCAGGCACGGTCCTTGTCAAACACAATGGGAAGAGACGACTCCGAAGCCTCTCGGATCATCAACCCCGGAATCGGACTATTCACGGGCAGGGGTTCCTGGCGCAGTCCTCCCCCACGTGGCATTCGAGAGTTGTTCCCTCAATCTGAAAGCCACGCCAGCCGCGATGGCTGGGCCGTGGGAACAGTCCCCGCAGCGTTCCTGGGATCGGCCGCGGCGGGATCGCGTCCGCTTGATTGAGAGTTCTCGGGCGGTTTCTCTTCCGATCTCGATCCTCGCACGCTGACTGGCGCGTTCTCTGGCATCGGTGCACATTGACAAACCCCTCGCCCGGTTGTACCCGTATCTTGTTGGTCCGAACGCGACAAAGGCGGCAATGGGCGAACTCCGCATAACCCCGACGGCAGCGACTGGCCCCGACTCCCTCTACGGTGCGCCCCAACCTGTTGGGCACCTTTAGGCCAGCTTTTGGGCACCTTTTGGGTGGTGGAAATTGGTTTAACTCGATAACGATCAGCGAGATGCAGAAAACCTTTCGGGGTCGTGAGTTACCTGGCGGCCAAGCCAAGTGGTGACGCAGTCATTGCTGTCCGGCAGCAGAGTTCGCGCCGGTGGTGGCAACGCCGGCGCCAGCACTTTTCGCTCTTCATCTCGGACGTGGTTCTGGAAGAGGCCGCCAAGGGTGATGCTGAGGCGGCCGCCAGACGCATGGCCTTGCTGGCCGACATACCGGTGGCGGAACTGAACGGGGCAGTCCGAAATTTGGCCAAGCGCCTGCTGGCGGAAGGTGCGCTCCCGCCCAATGCAGCGGATGATGCACTCCATCTCGCGGTTGCGGCTGCCAACGGACTGGACTACTTGTTGACCTTGAACTGCCGACACATAGACAACGCCGAGAAGAAGCCACTGATGCGCACCGTCTGCATGCTGGCAGGGTTCCAGTGTCCGGAGATCTGCACGCCCGACGAACTGATGGGAGATTAGCGCCATGCCGGATGAAGTGCTGCGCGAACTCTGGCGGGTGAAGGACCGCATGGCCCGGAAGCACGGGAACAACCTCGACGCCGTGTACGACGAGTTTCTGAAGCGGCAGGAAGAACGGAAACGCCGCCGCGTCCCCCGTTCCGCGGGCCGCCTGCAGCGTCCGGCGCGTTCCCGCGCAACGGTATCGGTATGAGGCTCGGCTACCTTTCGGAGGACAACAGAGACGGGCGAGCCGTGTCAGGCGATCTCGGCCGTCTGAGGGGCGGGCGCCGTTCGTACCAGCCTTTCGGCAGGCGACCGCAATGCCCTCAACCCATGACCGTGACCCCACCGCCGCCGCCTCGGACCAGAACCCCTCGCGCACGTGGTAGCGCGCCTGGCACTCCTCGTTCATCGTGCGCACGTACCAGTCCGAGAACTCGGTGCGGTCTGCGCATTCCAGGCAAGCCAGCAGGCGTGGCCCGTCGATGATCCGTAACCGCCAGAGCAACTACATCATGCGGGGGGCTGGCGACGGGCTATCGTGACTGACAGCGACGCGGGCCGGCATGTGGGCCGGGCGCGGCAACGGCAGCGGTCAGACGGTCAGGAGTCAGTCACGATGGTCGAGGGCACAAAGGCATTGGCGGAGTGGCGGCGGAAGCAGTCGGAGGGTGGGAAGACGGGCGCGGCGAAGCGCTGGGCGCATCGGTGGCGGTACTGGTCGGAGGCACCGGGGCCTTGGCATTTGATTCCGCTGAAAAACCCCTGGCGCGGATGGACCGCATCCGCTGAGTGAGTTTGTCTACTTCCGCGTGGGCTTCTTCCCTTTCCTCACTCCTCGACTGCCCGTGGGCTTTGTGGACGGGTGGAGGCGTTGCACGGATAGGTTGTTCCTGTCCGTCAGCGACCACTGCACTTCCTCGCCGGCCTCCAGTCAGCGACCGCCGGAAAGTGGGGAAGATGAAAGCCGCGAAGCCCAAACCCACCCAAATGCATTGACACCAATAGCCGACACTGCCGTGAGTCAGGAACACCCACGCCACTCCTCCAAGGATGAGGGACACCATCGCCGTCACCCCGTCGAGCGAAGGGGGCGTTGCCTTCATGCGAGGATTCCCTATGGAGGCACCCGGAGCGCTCCTTGACGCCTTTGTCACTGGCGCGCAGGCAATCGCCCTTCAGTCAGTTCCACAAGCGTAGCGCGCAACCCAACCCGGCAACGGGTGACAGGGCCTGCCTCCAGCCATCCTTCATTCGAGCCGCCGGCCTGACACGGACCGCGTCACACTTGTCCCGCGTTTGGAGGCGAGAGGCACGCGACCTGCGCACGTCGCCGGCGATTACACGCCTACGCCTGCAGAAACCGCTGAAGGGAAACCGAATTCCCGCCGGCGAGACGCCTGTGCCGCGCTCGGGAAACATGCGTCAGCGCAGTTCGACCGGCAGCCCCTTCGCCAAGGCGGAGCGGACCTTGTCGTGAGCCTGGTTGACTTCCTCGTCCGTGAGGGTCCGCGTCCGGTCGCGATAGGTCAGCGAGTAGGCGAGACTGCGTCGGCCGGCGCCGAGGGCCTTGTCGTCCTCGTAGATATCGAACAGCTTCACGGCCTCGAGCCACGGGCACTTCGCGGCCTGGACGGCGTCGACAATCGCCTGGTTCGCAAGGCTGCGATCCGCCACCAGCGAGATATCGCGGACGACCGCCGGGAACTGGGGCAGCGCTTCGAATTTCTTCGGCGGTCGCCGCACGGCGAGCAGACCCTCGACCTCCACGACGGCCGCAAACACTGCATGCTTGAGCCGGATCTGCCGCGTCAGATCATCGACCAGCCTGCCAAACACCGCCACGCACGTGTCGCCGGCGTAGAACCCGGCTGTGACACCGTTGCGGAACGATGCATGGTCGGCCGCACGGCACGTGAGCGCTGCGGCGATGCCGCGCGCCTCGAACCAGCTTTCGAGCAACCCTTTCATGTCGTGGAAGTCGTACTCCCGCGCCAATTCGCTCCCGAACCGTTCTGGTTGCGGATGCCCGGACAGCACGATGCCAACTTGGTGCCGCTCCTCCGGCAACCCCGGCACGTGTGCCACGACACGGGCCATTTCATAGAACGCCAGGTTAGTGTTGTTCCTGGCGATATTGTGGGCCAGCGTCTGGACCACTCCCGGCAGCACGGAGGGCCGGAACGCGTCGGCGTCGGCACTCAGCGGGTTGGAGAGGATGACCAGTTGCTCTTCCGTGATCCCCGTTGCTGCGGTCGCCACCGCTTTCTGGATCAAACTGTAAGTCATGGTCTCGTCCAGTCCGAGGCTGCGCATTTCACCTCGCAGTTCCTGGACCGGGTAGAAGCAGTCGCTGGCCATGGGGCCACCCACCCGCGCCACGGCCGGCACCGGCGGGATGTTGTCCAAACCGTGGATGCGGGCCACCTCCTCGATCAGGTCCGCCTCACGCTCGAGGTCGAGACGGAACGACGGCACCCCCACCTCAACCGTAACGGCGTCATGTGCCAGAATGTCCAAGCCCAGACGCCGGAAGTAATTCACCACCGTCTCAGGGGAAAGGTCAACACCCAATAACTGGTTGGCACGCGCGAACCGGCACCGAACCTTGCCGGACTGGAACGGCTTGACGCACGCATCGATCTTGCCTTGCAGCAGTTCGCCGCCGGCCAGTTCGCAGATCAACGCGGCTGCCCTGCGGCTGGCAAACTCGGTCATCTCGAAATCAACGCCACGCTCGAAGCGGTACGAGGAATCAGTCCCGATGCCGAGTGCCTTGCATGTGGCCCGGATGTTGCGCGGCAGGAACACGGCGCTCTCCAGCAGCACCGTGCTCGTGGCATCGAGGATCTCGCTGTTCTGCCCACCCATGATGCCGGCCAGCGCCACGCCCTTGTCCGCGTCGGCAATCACCAGGCTGTTCTCCGGAAGCTTGTGCTCCTTGCAATCCAGCGTCACCATGGTTTCGCCCTTGGCGGCACGGCGCACGACGATCCTGTGCCCGCCGAGTCGCTCGTAGTCGAAGGCATGCAGCGGCTGACCGCACTCCATCAGCACGTAGTTGGTGATGTCCACCACGTTGTTGATCGGCCGGAACCCGACCGCACTCAGCGCCTTCTGCATCCATTCGGGGCTCGGCCCGATCTTCACGTTGCGGATGACACGCGCAATGTACCGCGGACAAAGGTCGGGATCGCGGACCTCGACAGAGGTGACGTCCGTCACTGCGGCGGCAGCGGTTTCGGTCAGCTTCACGTCCGGGAGCCGGAACGTCTTGCGGCTGTCAAACACCGCGGCCATCTCCCGAGCAATCCCGATGTGCGACAGCCAGTCCGGGCGGTTGGGCGTCACGCCCCAGTCAATGACCGTATCTGAACCGAGGAAATCTTTGAGCTTCGCGCCGACCGGCGCATTCGCCGGCAGAATCATGAGCCCGGACTTGTCCTCGCCCAGGCCCAACTCGACCTGGCTGCACATCATACCGAACGACACCTCGCCGCGAATCTTGCTCTTCTTGATCTCGAACCCCTCACCCAGCACCGTGCCAATGGTGGCCAGCGGCACCTTGGCGCCAGGATCGCAGTTCGGGGCGCCGCAGACGATCCGCAACGGTTCGCCCGTGCCGACCGAAACATTGCAGAGACTCAGGCGGTCCGCGTTCGGGTGCGGTTGGCGCGACAGGATCTCCGCGATCACCACGCCGTCCGGCATCGTACCGGTTCCGGTCACGGACTCGACTTCGAGTCCGGCCAACGTGAGCCTGTCCGCCAGTTCTTTCGGACTGCAGACCACGTCAACGTAATTCTTCAGCCAGTTGATGGACGTCTTCATCGGACTGTCGTTGCCCCTTCGGTAAGCCTCTGCATCAGGCGCGCGCCGTGGTTGGATGTCCGGTCAGAACTGCCGCAGGAACCGCATGTCGTTTTCGTAGAGCAGCCGGATGTCGGTGAGCGCGTAGCGGATCATGGCGATTCGTTCCACTCCCATGCCGAATGCGTAACCGGTCCACTCCTCCGAGTCGTACCCGACGGCCGCAAACACCGCCGGATCCACCATGCCAGCACCGGAAATCTCCAGCCAGCCGGAGTTCTTGCAGATGCGGCATCCTTTCCCCTTGCACATGATGCAGGAGAAATCGTACTCAATGCTCGGCTCCGTAAACGGGAAGAAATGCGGCCGGAACCGGACGTTCACATCCTGCCCGAGCAGTTCCTTGGCGAATACGGTGAGGTCGCCCTTCAGGTCCGCCAGCGAAACCTTGTGGTCGACGTACAGACCCTCGACCTGGTGGAAGTTCATGCTGTGCGTGGCATCCGGCGTGTCGCGACGGAAGCAGCGACCGGGACAGATGATCCGAACCGGCGGCTTCTGGCTTTCCATCACCCGGATCTGCACCGGCGACGTCTGCGTACGCAGCAGACGTCCGTCCGGGAGGTAGAACGTGTCCTGCGTGTCGCGGGACGGGTGATCCGAAGGCGTGTTCAGCGCGTCGAAGTTGTAGTACTCGGTTTCCAGGTCCGGACCGTCGGCGACCACGAACCCCAGGCGCCGGAAAATCGCCACGGTGTCGTCCATCACCTGCGAGATCGGATGCTGGTGCCCGATACGGTGCCGGCGCCCCGGCAACGAGACGTCCAACCCCCCAGCCCCCGACTCCTTGCCGCCCCCCAGGCGCGCCTCGGCCGCCTCAATGGCAGACTGGATCCCGTCCTTGACGTGGTTGGCCGTCTTGCCGACTGCTGGACGCTCTTCGGCCGTGAGTTCGCCCATCCGACGCAGCAGTGCCGGGATAGCGCCTTTCCGCCCGAGGAACCGCACACGGCAGTTCTCCAGTCCAGCGGTGTCCGTGACTTGCCCCAGGGCTTCCTGCGCCTGGGCCAGCACCGTTTCGAATTCGCGTTCCAGTTCCGTCATGCCAGTAACCATCCCTTTACCCATGCGATCCGAAGTGACGCAACCGTCCGGCAACAGCCGGCACGCGTCCCGAATTTGCTTTTCCGAAAACAGATGTACCTTACCTAGGGCTGCGGAAATGCAAGGTTGATACAAGTAGCCTCTCTTGCGGGCTTTTCCAGCGCCGGGGGCACTTCTGTTCTGTACGGGCCCGGCCGCCGAACGAGTAGTCGTTTCGCCCCGAGCCGGTAATGGGTCACGACGGCCTGCCCTCCCGCGACACGGAACCGCACAGCACTGTGAGCCATGAAATTCCTTGACAAGTTTCTCAAGAGAAAGACTCGGGGGGCCGTCAAGAGTCCGACGGAGGCCCTGGAGCAGGGGCACCTGCCCTGCCAGGAGTGTGGTTTCCTCCTGCCCCTGGAAAAACTGCAGGCACTGAAGATGGTGCAGTGCCCCAGTTGTCAGAACATCAGCTTTGTCCCACTCCGCGTCGGCCATTTCTGGCTGTTCCAGCCCTTGGGCGCCGGCGGCATGGGCTCGGTGTACAAGGCGTACCACAGCGAAGCGCCCGGCGAGCTCTTCGCGGTTAAGATCCTGCCGCGTAACGAAAGGGCCAACCCGGCGTTGATCATGGCGCTGCTCAATGAAGCGCAGAAGGCCAAGATTGTCGGCGACCATCCCTGCCTCGTCTGCTGCATCGCCAGCGGCTACGAGGATGGCGAGTACTTCTGCGCCACCGAGTTCGTACTGGGCGAAAGCCTTCAGCTCAAAATTGAAATGCACGGCCGGCTGCCGGAGAAGGAGGTCCTCAAAATCGCCCTCCACATCCTGGCCGCCGAGCAGCACATCTACAATTGCGGCTACCTCTTCCGCGACCTGAAACCGGAGAACGTCATCCTCAACACGGAAGGCTACGCCATCGTGTTCGATTACGGCCTGTGCGTCCCACTGGAGGACGCTCGAACCAAGATGGACGAATTCGTCTCCGGGTCGCCGTACTACATTCCGCCCGAACGCCTCTGGGGAACCGGGGAAGATGCCTTCAGTGAAATCTACAGCCTGGGCATGGTCGTGTACTACGCCCTGACCGGCAAGACCTACTACGACGCCACCGAAGCCGAGTCCCTCGCCAAACGCCATCTGTCCACAGTCCGCGTCGCGACGTCCGCCAAGATGAAAGAGTTCCGACCGGACCTCGTTGCAGTCCTCTCCAAGATGATCAAGCAGGACCCCCACGAACGTTACCAGACGTTCGCCGAGTGCCGGACCGCCATCCAGGGACTCCTGGCCTCGATGGAAACGTGACCCGACACGCCGCCCCCCCCCAAGTGCATTCCAACGACGCGATCAGCCACTCAGACGGTACTAGTGCTCGGTCGCCAGAAGTCACCCCGCAATTGCGCGCAATGGTCCGCACCTTC
>MHBL01000414.1 GCA_001803235.1 Lentisphaerae bacterium RIFOXYA12_64_32 | reverse complement strand
ACATATTTCAATATGCTCAGTCCTCGTTCCTAGAATCTGACGGCCTGGCGCCACGCCAAATGTACAGGTTATTCTTGTACGCCGCCTTAGCCTACGCAACCAGGTCGCTGTTCAGCGCGCGCCAGTTAAGCTACAGGCCCGGTCGCTGCTACCGCCGGATCCAAGCCAGGGTCTGGCGGACGTAGCTCAAGTCCTGCTCCGCAGCCACGTGCGGATCGCCGGCGCCGCAGTACTCGACGCAAACGGGGCCATCGTAGCCCATGCCACACAGCTTCGCGAGCCACTTGGCGGTGTCGATGTGACCGTCGGCCAACTTTACGCTGTAGTTGTAGATGTCGCCGATCTTCTCGCAGTTCTTGAAATGGAAGTAGCCGATCCTGCCCTTGAGTTTGTCCAGGGCGGCAGGGTCTTTCTCTGCCGTCGACGTGGAGAACATGTTCCCTGAATCGGGGTTGGCCATGACGTTGTCCAGGCCGATCATTTCCAGGAGCCGCGCTGTGGACGCAATGGTGTCGTGGAGAGTGAACATATGGATTTCGAACACGATGCGGATGCCGTGCTTCGCGGCCAGACCGCCAAGGTGCTTGAACGCCTCGGCAGCACGCGCGTAGTGCACATCCTTGGCAAGTGCGGAGCCGTTGGCGCCGTAATCCTTGTCCGGGCCGCGCAGCACGCCCACGCTGCCGTTCATTAAACGGATGCCGCAGCGGCCGCACACCTCGATCTCGTTGGCCACCTGGCGCACGGCGGCTTCGCGCACCGCCGCGTCATCGCTGATCGTATCCCCGCCGGTGTCCACGCAGCAGATCGGAACGCCATACCTCTTACCGAGCTCGATCGCAGCGGGCAACTCGGTTGCGATGTTCTCGCGCTTGAAATGGCAAGGCTGGAGCTCGATGCCGTCCCAGCCCAGGCGCTTGGCGTTGGCAAAAGCTTCCTCCAGCGGGTACGTCCGGAACGTGTAGCTGTGCATCACGATCTGCATGGGGCTTCTCCTTGTGCCGGTTACCGGGGCCACGCCGGTCTGCGGCGACGCCTTTTACGGATGGTGCAATTGTGTGAACGCCGAGCACCTCTTCAAACGTGATCCTTCAAACCATAGGCCCCGTGGCGTGCGCCGTCAAGGCGTCGTGAATGGGGTCTGCAATGTGGAGGTGGCTCTCCGGCGGCGATTGCGCGCAGGGCGCCGACGCATTGCCTTCGTGTCGCACGCCCCAGGCTGAAAGTCAGGGAACGCGGCGCTATATTGTGGGGTTCGCGCACCGGTGGGGAGTCCCATCGCTATCGACAAGGACGTTGCATGGTTTCTTACGACTTCACAGGACAGACAGCCATTGTTACCGGTGGTACGCGTGGTATCGGGGCGGCCATTTCAACGGCATTCCTCAAGAGCGGCGCCCAGGTCATTGCCACCTATGCCGGAAACCGACAGGCCGCCGAGAGCTTTGCTCTCGCCTGCGGCGGAATCTCAGACCGCTTGACCCTGCACTGCTTCGATGTGGGAAACTACAGCGAGGTTGAGGCGTTCTACCGACAGATCGACGAGAGCGTCAAGACCGTGGAAATCCTGGTCAACAACGCCGGTATCCGCAGAGACAGCATCGTGGGCATGATGGCAAAGGACGACTGGCAGCGGGTCATTGACACCAATCTGACCGGCACCTACAACATGTCCAAATTCGCGGTTCAGAAAATGATGCAAGCCCGGTACGGACGCATCGTCAGCATCACCTCCCCGTCCGGTCGCATGGGCTTTGAAGGCCAGGCGAACTACGCCGCCACCAAGGCGGGTATCGTCGCGTTCACCAAGTCCTTGTCTCGCGAGGTGGCGAAACGGCGCATTACGGCCAACTGCATCTCCCCGGGGTTCATCGAGACGGAGTTCATCACGGGGCTGCCGGCAGAGCAGCTCGATGCGTACCGCGGCACGGTGCCGCTCAAACGGTTCGGGACTCCGGACGAAGTCGCCGTGAGCGTCCTCTTCCTCGCATCACGCGAGGCCGCTTACGTCACCGGCGCCACACTGGAGGTCACGGGCGGACTGTAGATCCCCGTCAGTCAATGGCAGACGGGAAGGAAGCTGAAGAGGTTTCAGTGTTCAGGTGTCAGGGCAGACGACGCATGACGGACAGACGCCCATTGAAAGGGAAGATGTCCTGAAACCCGAAACCTGAAACCCATTGTGCAGGGACGTACCGATCGGCGCGATACTCCAGAGATATGGCGGATAACGCATCCAAGGATAGAAAGGCACGATCATGAAGATTCTGTTCGGCACGCCCGTTTTTGCCCCTGGCGACGAAAAGATCGGTGAAGTGAAGGAAGTGGTCATCGATCCGCGCACCAAGGCGGTCACACACCTGGTCATACAGGAGGGCCTGCTGTTCGAGAACGACACACTCGTGTCCATCGCAACCGTTGCGTCAACCACTGAGAAGGCCATCGTGCTGAAACTCAGCAAGGCCGAACTGGAGCAAGTGGCCAGCGAGTTTCGTCAGGACGAGTTCGTCCCAGCCGCGGGGGCCGCGCCCGCGCAGGCTGGGGAACCGGTGCGGGGTGCGTACTGGGCCACGCCGCCCGGCGCCCGGCCCTCGTTGATCCCCCCTGGGTTCCGTCCCAACGACTTGGCGCCCGACGCGGCAATCCCTTTCGAAGATGTCATGCTGATGCACGGCAGTTCGGTCGCGACCAGTGACGGCGAGATTATCGGGCGTCTCGACGAGGTGGTGATCGGAGATGACGAGAAGATCACTCACATCGTCATCGAGGAAGGCATCGTGTATGCCCTGCCAAAACTGATTCCCGTCGATTGGATTGCGAGCATCGAGGACAACGCGATCGCGCTGTCCGTCGAAAAGGAAGTCATCGACCGTTTGCCGGATTACGCCCCGCCGGACTCGAAGTCCTGACCGAGTGACACCGAAACGGCTCCCCCCCCCCTTAGAGACCTGCCGCCCGCGCTCTGGCAAGAACCACGCCCCCTGGGCTGGCGCGGGCGCGACCGAGCCGCATCACCCGGCCAGGCTCTCAAGGTGCTCCACGCGCAGGATCCGGTCGCGGCACAGGACGAGCCGATAGCGCGACAGAGTCCCCACTTCCTTGGCCCGATCGCGGCACAGGCGCAAGATGATGTTGATGTGATAGGTTCGCTTTGCCGCGACCTCCTGCCGTTGGTCGTTCACCACGCACGAGATATCGTTCTCCGGATCGTCCATGTTGCGGAACCACGGATCGAGCTGAAGTCGCAAGATGTTCGTGAGCGACTCCAAACGCCGGTGCGGCTCCATCAGGTGCTTGCAGTCCAGATTCAGTTCACTCTGGAAGTGGATGACGTTCTCGGGTGGCAGGATGTTCCGGAACGGGTTTGCCTCGACGTGGCGCAACCGTGTCACGGCATCCGGCACGTCGCGCGGACAGCAGAACCGTACTCGGGCACGCAGTTTTCCGACCCGCCGGTCCCCGCCAAGGTGGTCGATCACTAACCGCTCATCGTCCGCCACCACACGGGGCAAATACGCGATGAGCGCCGAACGCAACACCTCCTTGATGCGGTCCTTGAAAATGTAGGCGACCACGATCACGAACGCCCACGGCAGGCTGTACGTGGTGAAAAGGCGGTCGGCCAGAAAGGCGGCGGCGACCGCAAACGCCATAGCGGCGGCGGCGGCGAAGCCGGCAAGCACATGCGCAATCCGCGCCCCGAGTTGCGCCGGCGGGATGTCCATATACATCACCCCCTGTGCCCACTTCTTCAGCATGCTTTCGCGGTAGAGGAAGCTTTCGTTCGCCTCGGGAGTGGCGGGATGCGCCAGCGTCGTCCAGCCGTTCTTTTCACGGTAGCGGTGCTCCCAGCTCAGCCGGTCCCGGATCATGGCCGTAACGGTGGCGAACTGGGGCCTGCTCGCGCACAGGTCGTAGATCTGGTAGGTCACTTTCTCCGTGCTCAGACTGATCCCTTCGTCCGCCCAATCCAGCCCCTCGCGAAGCAGGTCGGAAATACGTGGGTCAAGAAACCGCGGCCGCAGGTCGCGAAAGCGCGTCAGGAATGTGTCGACTTCGCCAAAAAACGTGTCCAGGCGTTCCGTGATCAACTCCGGCGGACTGCCCCGCTGCACCAGTTCACGCAGCAGATTGCGCACGGCCCGTGTCTGGGAATGATACGCATTGACCAGTGTCCGCAACTCGTACAGAACGCCCTCCGGTTTGATCTCCCGCCCCAAACACGTGTCACACAGCATCGACGTGATCCGCACCAGCGGGCTGAGGTCGCACTCCGGGTCGATGAGTTTCTGCAGCGGGATCGAATACGGCGTGTAGCGCACGTAGAGCTCAAGGTCCTGCAGGAACTGCTTCCGCCCGTAACGCCTCTCATTCAGCCCGAGGTTCTGGGGGGAAAAAATGTAAAAGTCCAACTGATACTGGACCTTTGCACGATCGCTGACGACCGGGTACGTGGCGTCCAGTTCAAGTTGCCGCCGGCCGTGTGTCGTGACCTTGCAGGTGTAGTCGCTCATGTCCCTCCGACCCATTGCGAGAACGAGCAAAGAAGAAACACTAGCACCCCTGTCCCCCAAGGCAAGGGCTCGCGGTTGCCAAACAGATCGGTTCGGTGGCTTCGGCGCGGGACGCGCCGAAGTAGAGTCTGGAGGCCGATCCCCGGCCTCACCCCCGCGGCACGGCGGTTGACAGAAGCCGCGCCAGGTATTCCCGAAATCCCGGTGACGTCACCCGCGACATCCGGCATTCGATCTCCGCACGCGACACGGACGCCTGGTTTGGCACCCGCATGCCGTACAGGTCCAGTTCCGGAGTCGAAACTGGCGTGGGCCGGTGCACAATCACCGTGTTCAAAGGGCAGACGTTCTGGCAGACCTCGCACCCGTGCAGCCAACCGCACAACGCTGCGGGATCCGCCGGCATCTGGCATGACGGTTCGTCGGGGTGTCGGTTCAGGAACGAAATGCACCGAAGCGGGTAGATTCCGTGACCCTCCTGGATGATGGCGCCCGTCGGACATGCTTCGGCGCACCGCCCGCACGTCGAACACTGAGGGTGCAAGACGCGTTCTGCCCCCTGCCCCGCTTCGGGAATAGTCACATCCACACCGATAACCGCAATACCGACGTATGAGCCGATATCCATGGCGTAAAACATACCGTTCCTGCCGATGAAACCCAGCCCTGCACGGCAAGCCGCCGCGCGGCACGGTACGTTGAGCTGTTCCGCACGGACGCCCTTCTCGCGCAGGAACTGCAGCATTCGGTTCGTTACAGGGCCGACCGTCTGCCAGCAGGCACGCGAGTAGTTCGAAAGCTTGTACTCGCCCGCCGCGTACTCGTTGCCGACGAAGTAGTCCCGCACCAGGACCAGCACGGTGACCACCCAGTCTGGCATCCGCGCGGCCGCACGAAACTGCTCCAACGTCCGGTACTCAATGCGGTGGTATTCGCGCCGTTCCTCGAGCACTGCAAGGTACTGCGGAAATCCGGTCGCCGAGAACCAACCGAGTGCGTCCACGCCCAACAGCTTGCTCGCTTCTCGAAATGCCGCCGTGCTCAACCCTGCACCCACGATTGATTACTCTCCCCAGAGCTCGCACAGCATGACTTGGACCGCGTCGGCCATCTTCCGGCCGGCGTCGGCTTCGAGGCGACGTGACAGGATCGGCTTGCCGCCATAGGCGCCGCGATGCGCCTGGTCGCTGCTGGGGACATAGCCTTCCCAGCCGTTGGCCAGTTCGCCGATGAACGTGTACTTGGCCGGCGACCAGTGCTTGATGTCGAGCCCGATGCGGACGAAGATTTCGCCGGGCAGTCCGACAAAGGCCACGTCACCCAGGCGCATGGCCTGCACCGGCACATCCGCCAGCTTGCCGTCGTGCGGCCACTCGTCAAACGCATTGACAATGTACCGCTCAAAATCGCCCAGTTTCTCGCGTTTCCGGAGTTCCTCAACTTCGGCACGCATCGCGGCGTCGCGAGTGTAGTACGGGATCTGCAGAATCCGCAACAGCGCCCGGCACTTGCCCGTCTCGAGCGGTTCGGCGCGCTCCGTGGCGTTGATCGCCAGTCCGGCAACCATACGCCCCATCTGCACCGCTTTCGCCGGACCGCGCGTCGGGTGTCGTGTGGCGCGCCACAGGTGGTGATTGATGTCGCCGCAGGTGCCGTTCATGAACAGCGTCACCGGTTGCCCGCCGTAGACCCCGGCCACGGCGCGACCGATCTCACCCGGCCAATCGGCGGAGATGAAGTTTGCACTGCCGCCGCCAATCACGTCCGGGTGCATGGCGTAGTTCACGACCATGGCGCGCAAATTGCCATCCGGGTCGCGAATTCCGATGGCGAGCAACTCGGGATCGATCGGCCCAGCGGGGCCGACAACATCCTGCTTGCCGAAGATCTCGCTGCCGTCCTTCTTTCGGCCCAGCCGATTGCTGCCCAGTTCTGCTTCCTCGCGGCGTCCCGGGAAAAGCACGGCATCAAACATGTTGTCGAGGGCGCCTTTCACTGCCGCCGCCACCTTGCCCGCGAGCGCGTCGCGCCACTCCTGCTGCACGCCGACCACCCGGTTGTCACGCGTCTCGGGTCCGGTGTGCGTGTGCGTCGTGCACAGCAGCACGTTCGCCGGCGGCAACCCCGTTTCCGCCTCGATGGCGGCCTTGATCCGGTCCATCTGGTCCTTGGCCATCGAGATCAGGTCGCACGACACCAGTGCCAGCGGCGTGCCGCCCGACTCGAACACCACCACTTTGCAGTGCAGGTCGTCGCGCACGCTGGTCGAAATACGGTCATGAAAGTAACCCGCCAACGACGCACCGACGGGCGGCGTAATGACCGTCTGTGCCACGCCGGCGCGAATCCTCGGAAGCCCCTCGACACGATACAGTGAACCGGCCATGAGCAATCCCTCCTGTTCAGCCACCCGTGGCGGGATTCGCCGCGCCAAGTGGCGTTCCCAGCCAGGAACATCGCCACCGCCACCCGACAACGGAACGCACGCGGTATACCGGGAGGCGCATTCGCGCCGCCTTGACCGCGCATATCAGGAACCACCGGCTACGCCGGGAGACGTCAGGACTGGATGAGCGACAGCGGCATGCCGGTCGCATCGCCGCCGCAATTGCGGCCGCCGAACAGCCTACCTCTCCAGGCCGGTCAGCCCCTCACGGACGGCGTACTTGGTAAGCTCCGGCAAGTTATGGAGGCCCAGTTTCAGCATGATGTTCTGGCGATGTGTCTCGACGGTCTTCACGCTCCGCGACAGCGCCGTGGCAATGTCCTTCGTCGATTGGCCTTCGGCAAGCAACTGCAGCACTTCACGTTCCCTGGCGGAGAGGATCGAGAAGGCCGAGCCATCCTCGCCCGAGGTCTGCCCGCGGATGTGCTTCTGCACGACCGCACCGGCCACGCCCGGACTCAAGTAGGTCTGCAGTCGCGCCACGGTGTTGATGGCGCGAATCAGTTCCTCATCGGCGGCATCCTTCAGCAGGTAGCCCGCGGCGCCGGCACGGAGCATTTCGGTCACGTACCGGGGATCGGAATACATGGAAAGGGCAAGAACCCGGATCTTGGGGTTCGCCGCCGTGATCTGACGGGTTGCCTCTATCCCGTTCAAGTCCGGCATGCTGATGTCCATGACCACCACATCCGGCCGCAATTCGCTTGCCATCCGGACAGCTTCCATGCCGTTCTGGGCCTCACCCACGACGTCCAGACCGATCTTCTTGGTGATCAGCTCCTTCAACCCCTTCCGCAAGAGGTTGTGGTCATCGGCAAGCAGTATCCTGATACTCATGGAAACGGATCCCTCCGCGTGATCAATATACAGTGTCAGGCCTGAAAAGCCCACGCGCATTCCGGCGAGAGGGCGCATGTCACTTCCGCAGGGGCGGGCGCCGTCAGCGTGCATTGTGCCTGAGTCCCG
>MHBL01000413.1 GCA_001803235.1 Lentisphaerae bacterium RIFOXYA12_64_32 | reverse complement strand
TGGTCGTCGTGGGATTGGCGGTCATTGCGTCACCGAGTCACTGAGTCACCTAGCCCTGGCAACCGCGGCGTACTGCGCCACTTTTCCCGCGCGCCAGTCGCGGGAAAAGCGTAGCCGCCTTATGGGGTAAGAGAATGGATACGTCGGTCGGATGTCGGCGTGCTGGCCTTGTGTTGTGCCCGGGGTTAGCGCATATTCCCTCGGGGGCACGGTTGGCGTGTCTTCGAATGCCTCGCTCAGACAGAACCGGGCAATGAGGTGGTGCGGTGCGGCGACACGATACATCGGGCTGCATGCGGTTGGCCGGACTGCTGTTGGCAGTGGTCCTGGTCGCGGCTGGCTTGGCGCGCGTCGGTCTCGACGGCGACTGGCGCGGACGCGGATCGGTCCGTGGCAGCACGTTGGCACTGGCCCCGGCCTCAGCGGCGAAGGCGCCGTGCGCTGTCGTGTGGTGAGAACGCGGTCTAACGGCGCGCCCGTGCGTTGTGCGTACCGGCCGGAGCGGCTCGCTCCGGCGGTTGCGGGACCGAGCCGGTCCCGCAACTTTGCCAGAATGGCCCGGACCGAAGCGAGTAACACGTAGGTATGATCGGCCGGTCCGCCGGCCGGGAACCGCTGACGCATTGCGTCTCACGCGGGCGCAACGGTTGACTTCGTCGCGTGGGACCTCTATTGTGATGGTATCCACGAAGTTCTTACCGCAACGATTCGGTTAGACTCTGGGCAACCAAGAGATAGATCAGGCAGGAGGGACTCCGATGAAAATGTCTGTGATGCTGTTCCCGTTCCATCGTCTTCTGACCGAAGGCAAGCTGGCGCCGGCGGACTTTGTGCGCACCATGAAGGCCGCGGGAGTCACGGCCATTGAGCCGATGCTGAGCTGGATCGATGCGGAGCCGCAGAAGTGGGAGGCGTTCCGAAAAACCGCCGTGGATGCCGGCATGGTGTTCTCCTGTCTGGACATCGGAGTCAACCTCGTAGGCGAGAGCGAGGCGGACCGGAACCAGGCGCTGGACACCGCGGTGCGTGGCGTCGAACTGGCGCGGGGCGGGTTGGGGTGCCCGATCGTGTTGCTGGCAGGCAGCAAAGCGGCATCAAGCCTGACGGAGGGCGAGTCGCGCCGGAAATACGGTCGTGGCTTGGCCAAGGCCGTGGTTCGGACCAAGGGGTCGGGGGTGACCATCACGATTGAGGATTTCGGCGTGTACCCGACCTTTGCCGCTGGCGCGAAGCACTGCCTGGAGGTGCTCGAGGTGGCGGGGCGCGCGGTCCGCTTCACGTTCGACAACGGCAACTTTCTGCTGGCGGACGATCGTCCGAGCGAGGTGTACGGGCTGCTGAAGTCACGGATTGCGCACGTCCACATCAAGGACTTTGCGCTGCGGTCGCGCGATGATCAGAAGTCGCTGACATCTCCCGGCGGCAAGCAGTACAAGGGTTGCCTGGTTGGCGCGGGTGCGGCGGAGGTCCCGGAAACCCTTGGACTGCTGAAGAAGGGTGGCTACAAGGGCTGGGTCTCGATTGAGGTGGGGGGCGGCGACCCTGACCCGGTGCGGGAGGCGGTGCACGCCGCGAAATTCATCACCGAGACGTGGGCGAAGGCGTAGTGTGTGGGGCATGGCCGCAGGCTCGGTCGCAACACCTTGATCTGACACAATCTCTGTGGTCGCGTTGCGCCGTTCGTGAGGAATTCAGGTTCCCGAACCGCCGCTTCGGAGTGCGTGTGCAAAGCGCTGCTTTCCGCGGAGCGGCGTTGCTTGGACAGACGGTATGCTCGTGAACACGGCACAGCTTGGGGCGGCGTGTTGAGGGCAAAGCGGTACGGGTGCTGCGCGGGTCCCGCACGACTCCGAAAGCGCGATCGCGAAGGGTCAAGGCGACCCAAGCCGTACGACGTGGTACGTAACCTCCCCCCCGGGGGGCGACAGGCTCGTCCTGCTCTTGACCGGGAAATCAAGGATGAAGCGGGTGCCCTTGCCCGGTGTGCTTTCTACGCGCACCGCGGCGTTGTGGGATTTCGCGAGGCGGGAGACCGTGAGCAGGCCCAGTCCTGTGCCGTACTCCTTGGTGGTGTAGAACGGCGTGAACAGTTTCCGCCGGGTCTCCTCGTCCATACCCAGTCCCGTGTCGGTCACGGTGATGCGAAAGTACTGCTCACGGCTGTCGTCCTGCGCTACTGTTTCGGTTGCCAGTGTCAGGACGCCGCCGCCCGGCATGGCGTCACGCGCGTTCAGGGCCAGGTTCAGAATGGCGCTCTCAAACAGACGCTGGTCGCCATGCATCGTTGTTCGGATCGCCCGCAGGTCCATCTCCAGGCTGTGGTTCCTCTCGAACAAAGGCGCGATGATAGCGGCGATCCCGCCAAGCGTCTCGTGTATATCAATGTCGGCGTTCTGCTCGGTCGGCCGGCGCGCGAACGCGAGAATCTGGTTCAAGGTGGCTGCGGCACGGCGCCCGGCTCGCGCGATCTTGCGGGCCAGCTCCCTCTCATTGCTGCCCTCGGGGATGTCCTGCACCAGTAGGTCGGCGCAGCCGATCACAAGAGTCAAGTGGTTCTTGAAGTCGTGTGTCATGCTGCTGGCGAGCTGAGCGACAATCTCCATCTTGGCGCTTTGCCGCAACTGC
Organism: Lentisphaerae bacterium RIFOXYA12_64_32; assembly: GCA_001803235.1. Taxonomy (GTDB): domain Bacteria; phylum Verrucomicrobiota; class Lentisphaeria; order Oligosphaerales; family YB12-FULL-65-16; genus YB12-FULL-65-16. Next base: position 26,514 of record MHBL01000413.1, on the reverse strand, counting down.
TCCTCGAGTTCGCGACGTTTGGCAATCGTCTCGTTAAAGGCGGTGGCCAGTTCCCGGAATTCGTGGCCGTACCGGTTCAGGGGAATTCCCGCGTCCAGGCTGCCGTCCCGTACGGCGCGAATGCCATGCAGCAAACTCTTCAAGGGGTTGCTGACGTACCAGGCCACCAACCACGCCGCCAACAGGCTGCCGATCGTCACGGCGGCCACCGCGACGAAGCATTGTGTGCGGAAAGTCTCCGCGATTTCTTGCAGTCGCACCGCCTGCATGTCGACCCCGACCAAGCCCACGCTCTCCCCGGCGCGGTTGCGGATCGGGGCGTAGCCCGACAGCCAGGTGCCCCACTTGTCGACGGTTGGTCCCGGGTCTGCGGCGGGGCGCTCCAAGCCCTCGTGCATTGCGGGCAGGTCGGGCTCATACTCCTCCCCGAGTTCGGCCATTTCCTCGTCTTCGTCGATCCGGCCGTTGCCATTTTGGTCCTGCGCCGGGAAATCGACCACGAAAAGCATTTTGTCGCTCGACGGCGCCTTGCGCATGGTGTAGACGAAGCGGATGTCGGGGTTTGCCTGCTGCACCTGCACCAGCGTGCGCTGGATCTGTTGGTACTCGGGCGATTCCTGCTGCGCGGGGTCGCGCAGCGTGCTGAATGTGTCGCCGTCGATGAGTCGAGCCGCGGCGCGGGCCCGTGCCATGAGTTCGGCCTGGATCCGGTCAAATTGCCGGTTCGTAGCCACCCGGTAGACAACGTAGGCCCCGACGAGGCTGCTCGTCAGCACCACCGCGGTGACCAACATCAGGATCTGAAAGGAGGAACTTCTCCAGAAGCGCACGCCCCTACCTCCACCTGCGCGCCTAGCCTACAACGTCCTGTGGACAGAGGCCTCAGGACGCCGGCGCGGTTCCCGAAATGGCCGGATGCAGGGTCCGGCAAGGCTGATACCTGAGACCGCGCCAGGCGTCGCGATATGACGACATTCCGCGCGACAAAGAATCACCTCTACACCTGTAAACATGCCACTCCTCGACGCAGAATGCAAGGAAGCCGGCAGTGCGTCCAGGGCTGTTTCAAGATTCGTGACCGTCGCGTGCAGCGAGTACCCCCGGCGTGTCCCCACGCCGGGGGGGGGGCGGCCTGAGGACAGGCCACCCCTACCAGGTGTGCGCGGAGGTGTGGCCTTCCGAGACGTCGCGCCAGATCTTGAAACAGCCCTGCAGTGCGTCACGTAATGCGTCACCGCCCCCCCCGGGTGGCATCCCGCCCGGTCATATCGGGCTGTTACTCCGGCGTTTCCGTCTGAGTCCCGCCCTTCAGGGGCTGTCGATTCATTCAAACCAAGAGCCCGCGAGGACGCGGGCGCTCCAAGTTTCGTGCTCAATCCGAACTGGAGCGCCCGCGTCCTCGCGGGCTGTCTTGGTGCTGCATCGGTTAAAGCGACACGCCCCTTCAAACGGAAGTGGCAACGATCCGCCGCGGCGGATTCAGCGAGCGACCGGGGAACGGCGCGGGCGCGCACCGGCCTTGCGGAAGGTGGTCAGGCGTTGACCCTGCGCCTCGACCATGGCATCGAACAGCGGTTCAACCTCGCCAAAATTGGTCATCATGGGGTCACAAGCGAGCGCCATGAGCGCCTTTTCGCGACTGCCTTCGATGGCCGCATCAACCATCAGTTCGTGGGCGTACACCGTGGGCAAGCTCCATCGCACAGCCTGAGGCGGTAGGGGGCCAACGAACAACGGCCGCGCCCCGTGCGAGCCCACCACCGCTTTCAGCTCGATCACGGCCCAGTCGGGCAGGTTGGTGACGGCGCCGCGGTTCGGGGTGTTGACGTAATGGATTTTCTCGCGACTGAACGCCATGGCGCGAATCTGCTCGCCCATGGACTCGGGCGACTTGCCGGTGGGGATCCATGGCTCCTTCTGGCCCTTGGCGCGTAGTACCAGTTCGTCCGGTTCATGGCTGATCTCGCGTGCCAGGTGATGCGCCTCGATGGTGGCGGCACGCCACTTCAGACCGTAGCGCAGTTCCTCCGGTTTGGTCGCCTGCCTGGCGTGCGGGTAGAACTCGAGCATGTGCCGATCGCCGCCAACGGGGAAGATGTCCAGCAACTGCAGCACCTCGCGGGCGAAGATCATGCCGTGTTCCGGCTTCATGTTGAGGATCACCTGCTTCAGCTTCGGGTACACGTCCTGACCCTGGTGCCGGATGGCGAGCAGCCAGTTCATGTGGTTCGGTCCGGCAACCGTCACTTCGAGTTCGTTGACCGGGAGGTTCAGCAGTTTGGCGAACCGCGAGATGTCGTGCGCGACGTTGTGGCAGTAGCCAACCGTGTTGATGCCAGTGGCTTTGATGATGGCGCGGCAGATCGGATTCATCGGGTTGGAGTGGTTCAGCAGGATGATGTCCGGGCAGTACTTGCGCATGGCCTGGGCAATGTTGACATAGATCGGAATGATGCGCAGACCCTGCGAGATGCCGGACGGCCCGACGCTGTCGCCGGTCGTGTGGATGATGCCGAACCTGGCGCAGACTTCGCTGTCGAGTTTGTGCCAGGACGCGTCCGGGCCGTGCACGCCGATCGAGGAGATGGCGAAGTTCGCACCGTCGAGGGCCTTGGACAGGTCCATGGTGGCGCTGAGTTTGATGCCGCACTTGGTCTTGGCAATGGTGCGCTTGCAGGCCCGGTAGATCAGGTCCATGCGTGGCCGGTCGATGTCGTACATGACGATCGTGGACCCCGCCAGTTCCGGCGTGATCGCCAGTTCGCCCACGACGTACTCGAAGTACCGGCTGCCTGCACCGAGAAGGACGATCTTCAGATTCTTCATGCTGTCTTGCCTCTGTGTGTGATGTTTCGTGGGGTTCCGCGTGGTTGTATAGTACCCGGCAAGAGCCGTTCCGGCAAGCGCCTGTGACGGCGTCAAGCGCGCGATGGCGGCAATCAAGGCTTGTAGTCCCGCGTTTACGCGGTCCGGGTAGAGTGTGGCCAAGGTGAGCGACGACTGTTTGAAGGTGCTGGTCGCTGCAGTCGGACAGTTGATTGAGGCGTGCATGACCCGATTCGTCTACATGGCCGACACGCACTTCGGCGCCAACCCCATGGGATACCAGATGCAGCCGGGGTATCCCGAGCGCCTGCCGGAACTGTTGCGACTACTCGACGCCTGGATCGCCGAGCACGGGCCGGTCGATTTCATCCTGCACGGCGGCGACATGCTCGACGGCATGACGCCGGCGAACCTGACCGGCGCACGCGAGGCGTTCCGGTTGCCCGTTCCGGTGCACCTGTGCCTGGGCAATCACGACCTGACGACCCTCGACGCGCTGGACGCGTGGCTGGCCGGCGCGTCGGAGTTCTTTCCGGGCGGGCGCTCGGACTACTCGGTGTACAGCGGCGAGTGCGGCGTGCACGTGGTCACGTCGCACTGGCAGGAGCGGCCGTATCATTGGGTGAACGCGCTGCATCCGCATTTCCTGCCGGGGCAACTGGACCGGGTCGAACACGAGGTCGCCGCGCACCCGGAGTTGGTGCATATCCTTCTGACGCACAACCCGGTGCTGGACGTCCCCGGGGAGCAACGGGGCGAGACCACGCCGTTCCACCTGCCGCCGCCGGCGTTCACGGAGACGATTCAAGGCATGGTGCAACGGCACCCGGAAATCCGTTTCGTATTGGGTGCGCACAACCACGCCAACATGCACGTCGTGGCCGGCGGTGTGCACTACGTCACCGCCACATCGTTCTCCGAGACGCCGTTCGAGTTCAAGGTGATCGAGGTGACGCCGGAGTCAATCCGAATGTCGACCGTCGCGCTGCTGCCCGGCACGAGCTTCGCAGCCAGGTACGACTTCGACCGGACCTGGGTGCAGGGGCGACTGAAAGACCGTGCGTTCGTGGAGGAGCGAAGACCGCCCGAAGGCGGAACCGCGAACCGGGGAGGCGCAGGCTTGTAGTGCCGCGTTCACGCGGTCCGGGGCCTGATGCATGACGCGGGACCTGCCGAGCCGTTTGCCTTTGCCGGACGCGTTCCGAGCCCTTGCCACTTCACCTTGCACACAAAGTGTGCTATACTGGAAGTGTGCAGAGGAGGCCTTGCCATGACCCGGAACGTCACTCTCAGAATGGACGAGGAGTTGCTGACGAAGCTCAGGCACCACGCGGTGGACGAGCGCATGTCGTTGTCGGCCTGGGTCGTGGCGGTCCTGCAGCAGACGGCCGAGGCACGGGAACAGCGAACGGCCGCGCGGCAACGTGCCTTGAGGCGCTTGGGGCGCGGGTTCCGCTTGGGTGGCAAACCGCTGTCACGGGAGCAGTCCCATGCCCGCTGATCTGTTTGTGGACACGAATATCCTGGTCTATGCCCACGACAGGGATGCGGGTCGCAAGCACGCGCGGGCCCGAGCGTTGGTGGAGTCGGCGTGGCGGGAGGACTCGTGGCCGCACGTCAGCGTACAGGTCTTGCAGGAACTGTTCGTCAATCTTCACCGCAAAGGGCTGACGGTTCCAGAAGCCAGAGCCACGGTCGCCGACTATGCTCAGTGGCCAGTGGTTCAGAACACGGTGGCTCTGATCGACGGGGCCGCTGACGAAATGACGCGTTGGCGGTTGTCGTTCTGGGACAGCCTGATCCTGGCCGCCGCCCGGTCCGCCGGCGCCTCCGTCATCTGGAGTGAAGACCTCAGCGACACGCAGGACTACGACGGCATCCACGTCGAGAACCCGCTGGCTTGAGTGCCGCCGTGGCCGTAGCGGGAGTCGGATGTTCAGTGGCGGGAACACTGCGTCACTGAGTCACCGAGTCACAGCGTCACTGATCTCGGCAACGGCGGCGCAAGCAGGGGAGGCACGATCATGAGGAATCTGATGCGCGGGTGCGTAGTGTCGGCGGTCATGCTGAGCGGGTGTGCGGGGCTGCAGGGACAGGGGAGGCGGGGCCTCGCCCTGACCGAGAACGGATCGCCCAAGGCGACCATTGTGCTCGCGAAAGATGCGAGTTGCGCCGCACGTTTCGCCGCCGCCGAACTGCAGGAGCATGTGAAGAAGATCACGGGGGCGACGCTGCCGATGGTCGCGGACGACCAACCGGCTGTTGGTACGACGATCCTGGTCGGCGAGAGCGCCGCCACGCGCGCGCTGGGATTGAAGAGCGGCGACTTCAAGCCCCAGGAGCACTTGGTCCGGTTCCTTCCGAACACCATCGTACTCATGGGCCGCGACGCGGATGCGGCGCAGGGCGCGGGCGTAAGTGTCCCGCCGAGTGTCGCCGGGAAATTCGGCAATGGCCGGCGCTTCGACGGCAAGACTACCGTCATCTGCCTGCCGGGCGACCTGTTCGACGATGCGGTGGGCAGTCTCGAAGCCTGGGTCTGGATCCCGGCGCAACCGCAACCGACCCACGGCACTATCCTGCGGCTGGATGGTGCCAATCCCTGGACGTATCACATCATCCAGCGCGACGCCAATTCGAACCGCCTTTCCTATACGACATATGACGGCGGACAGGGGCACGGGTTAGGTTCTGTCGACCTGGCGGAAGGCTGGCATCACGTGCTCGGCACCTACGAGGCCGCTGCGAAGAAGATGGAGTTGTTCGTGGACGGCCGCAGCGTCGGGACGACCGTGTACGTCCGCACTACCTGTAAAGGCGCGGTGCTGGGGGTCGGCGGGATTGCCGACAGTGCTGGCAAGCTGCCAGGCAATGCCTTCACCGGCATCATCGATGAAGTCCGAATCTCGAAGTGCGTGCGGAGCCCGCTCCCTGAGGGCGGGACAGCGCCGTATGCTGTGGACGCGGCGACGACGCACCTGTTCCACTTTGACGAAGATACCGGTGGGCCGGTAGACAGCGCCGGAGGAGCCACACTGACCAGCCTGCCGGGGTTGTTCGAGGATCGCGGCACCCTGGATGCCGTCTACGATTTCCTCGAGCGCCGCTGCGATGTCCGCTGGTACGCGCCCACCGACCTGGGCGTGGTCTGCCCGCAAACCCCGACGCTGGCGGTCCGCGGGCGCGATATCCGGCGCGCACCCGCCATGCAGCACCGCTGGATCGCCGGCAGTGCGCTGTTCATGCCCGGGCCGCCGGACAAGGTGCCCGGCCGCGACCGGCAGATCTGGATGCTGCGTATGCGCCTCGGCGGCAAGAGCCTGACGGTCGGACACTCCTTCTACGGCTACTACGACCGGTTCCTCAAGGAACACCCGGACTGGTTCGCGCAGGGCTACGGGACCGGGAAGCCGCCGCAGATGTGCTATACGAATCCCGGGTTCATCGCCCAGACGGTCCAGGATGCCCGCGATTACTTCGACGGCAAGGGCGGCAAGGCGGGCGCGTCGAATGCCGACGCCATGTTCGGGCTGGTGCCGATGGACAACAGCGAGTGGTGCAAGTGCGAGCGGTGCCAGGCCGAGCTGAACGCGGCCGAGAAGGCGAATCAGCAGTTCAACAACGGCATTGCCAGCGACTACATCTACAACTTCAGCAACAAGGTGGCGTGCGAACTGCGCAAGACGCACCCGGACAAGTGGCTGGGGCAACTGGCGTACTCGACCTACGCCTATCACCCCGACAAGGTGAAGCTCGATCCGAACATCTCGGTGCAGTTGTGCCTGCACACGCGCAACTGGTGGTGCCCCTCGATGGAGGTCAATGACCGCAAGGTGCTGGCCGACTGGCGCCGGGGCGAGCCGGACCGGCCGCTGTACCTGTGGCTCTACTACTGCTTCCCGGCGCTGAACGCGCAGTACGGGCACTTCCACTATTTCCCCGGCTTCTTCGCGCACGCCGTGGTCGAGCAGATGAAGATGTACCACGACGCACGCGTCACCGGCATCTTCCTGGAAAACTCGAGCGAATGCAACGAGAGTTATCTCATGGATCAGCTCGAGTTCTACGTGACCTTCAAGCTCGCGGACGACCCGAGCCTGGACGGTAACGCGCTCATCGACGAGTTCTTCACGCGCTACTACGGCGCGGCCGCCGGGCCCATGAAGGAACTCTACTGCCGCATCGAAGACACGTTCTCGAATCCCAAGTACTACCCGCCCGAGATCCAGAACTCGGCGGCGCACCAGCACCAGACCGAAGAGCTGGCCTGGGGCTCCCTTGGCACCGACCTACGCATGGCGGATCTTGCTTCGCTCATGGACCAGGCCAAGGCCGCGGCATCGTCGGACATTGAGAAGCAGCGTGTGGCGGTGTTTGAGAAGGGCATCTGGAACTACATGGTCGAGGGCCGGGCCAAGTACCTGGAGTCGAAGAAGCTTCGCGCCCAGCCACCGCCGCAGGTCAGTGTGCCGCGCCTGACCGCACCGGCGGACGGGGATCCGGCCAAGGTCGATTGGGACCGGGCGGCGTTGCTCAGCGGCTGGGGCGGGCTGAGCGGCGGCGCGGCCAAACGTCAGATCGAGGGGCGCATCGCGTGGGACGGCCGTTTCGTCTACCTGCAGTTCTCCGACAGCGTCGACCCCGCGCGGCTCGTCTCCAACGCCGACGTCTGGGGCAGCGACGACTGGGAACTGTTCTTTGCCCTGCAGCGCAGCAAGCCATACCGGCAACTCGCCGTGGCGCCGAACGGCAAGACGGCGAGCCTGAGCTGGACGCAGGAGGGCTCCGGGACATGGGACAGCGGCGTGGCGGCCGTTTCCGACACGTCCGGCAAGGACCGGTGGACGGTACGGCTGGCCCTGCCGGTCGAGAAGTTTCTGCCCGGCGAAATCAAGGGCGGCTCGAAGGTGTACGCCAACTTCTACCGCGGCGCGCCGGAAGCGGGCGGGTACCTGGCCTGGACCCCGCCCTTCGCAAACGGCTTCCATGACCTGACCCGCCTCGCGGAACTGACCCTGGAGTGAGGCAGGTTTGTAGTCCCGCCTTCAGGCGGTCCCGGTAGCGCCTGGCCGGCGCGGAGGACCTCGGACCGTTACGCTTGATGTTGGCCAGGGCGAACGCACCTGTGAGGTGAGTCGACACGTTTCCCGGACCGCCTGAAGGGCGTGTCGAGTTAGTGAGGCAGCAGGCCTTCCAGAGTGGCGGGAGCGGCTCGCTCCCGCACGTTGGGCGTGGTTGCGCGTCTGAGGTGGTTAAGTCGACAGACCCTGAAGGCGGGACTACGAGCCTGGTACAATGAAGGAGACCCGCAATGACAGGCAAAGAACGCGTGCGTGCGGCGATCGCACGCCAGCCGGTGGACAAGATCCCGCTGGGGTTCTACGCGGTGGACTGCGACACGGTGGAGAAGGTTATCGGACGCAAGACATTCGTGCGGAACAAGATCGGTCAGCAACTGGCGCTGGCCGAAGGGCGGCGCGATGAGGTCGCCGAGAGCCTGAAGAAGGACTCGCTCGAGTTCTACCGCAAGATTGATTGCGCCGACCTGATCATCCCCAAAGAGGCCGCGCTGCTGCCGCCGAAGGACTACGAGCCCGAGAAGTTGACGAAGATCGAGGACAACCGCTGGCAGGACAAGCACGGCCGGGTCTACCAGGCCGTCCCGGAAGAGAATGACATCATGTGCGTGCACGATCCAGCCGCGAAGCGGGAGTACAAGCTCGCGGACTTCGCGAAACCGGCCAAGTGCACGCCGCCGGACGAGTCCGTGTTCGAGGCCCTGGACTTCCTGATCCAACACCTCGGGCAGGAGCGTTACATCTCCGGCATTTGCGGCATGGCAGGCCTGGCCATGCTCGGAGATTTCGAAACCGCCATGATGCGCTACGCGCTCGAGCCGGAACTGATCCACGCCGCCAACCGTCGCACCGTCGAGCACCTGCGCGGCACGGTGAAGTACCACGTACGCCCGGGCAGCGAAGGCATGCACATCGGTCAGGACATGGCCGGGACCAACGCCCCGTTCATCTCGCCGGACATGTTCCGCGAACTGTGTCTGCCGTACATGAAGGAGAGCATCGCGATCATCAAGCAGCACACGCCTCAGGTCACGTTCCACTGCTGCGGCATGAGCATTCCGCTGATGGACATGTTCATCGAGGCGGGCATTGACTGCTACCAGTCGATGCAGACCACCGCAGGCATGGAGATCGGGAAGCTCAAGCGGATGTTCGGCGACCGGTGCGCGTTCTGGGGCGGCACGTCGATGGAGATCCTGATCACCGGCACGCCCGATGACGTGCGCCGGGACGTGCGGCAGGCCATGGAGCGCGGCGCGCCCGGCGGCGGCTTCATTCTCGGCCCGAGCCACTCGATCGCCTACGGCACGAAGTACGAGAACTTCATGGCGATGATCGACGAGTACGTGAAACTGCGCGACAGGGTGTAGTTGGGGGAAGGTTTCGGGTTTCGGGTTTCAGGTCAGGGCGGGCGGGGATGGGATGGCGTACGGGCATGGGGAGGCGCAAGGTTTGTAGTCCCGCGTTTACGCGGTCCGGATTGTCCGGGTTCGTAATGCGTCAGTCGTGGGTGCAGCTCCGGCAGTTATGTGACGCGTCACATAACTGCCGGAGTCCGTTGCCATGCGTTTTCCACCCGTGACTCCCATGTTACTCGCGTGTCACTCTGCGCCGCCGCCCGGCTCGTCCGGGCGGGGCGACGATTGGGGGAAAAGGGGCGGGCGGTCCGCCCTCTTTCCCCCAATCGTCGCCCCGCGGGGCCGCTGACGCATTACCCGGGTTCTCCGTGGCGGCTTGCTTGCGGACTTCGGGCGCGCCATATTTCCGCCAGTAACCCCGGGGGATACAGTCATGCACGTGCTGCACGCTGCCGGTCCGGTCCGCAATGGCGTACGTTCTGTCGTTCTTGGCGTCGCTCTCATCCTGATGACTGCCGTCCTGCCCAGCCACGCCGCCGAGACGTTCAACCTCACCTTGCAACCGGGCTGGAACCTGGTCTCGGTGCCCATCGTGCCGGCGGACAACACGATTGTCGGGGTGTTCAAGGGTGCGAACATGGGCCCGGTCTGGGGTTGGGACGCGCCGACGCACGTTTTCCAGAAAGCCGAGATCATCGAGCCGGGCCAAGGTTACTGGGTATACGCGCCGGCGTCGGGACGTGACGGGGACGGGCGCGAATCGGTTCCCGTGTCAGGGACGGCGGTGCGCGGGGCCGACCGGGATCTTGTGGCAGGCTGGAACCTGTTGGGGCCGATCGGGTATGAACCCTACGTCGACTTGCCTCTGCCCCCGCGTGTCAAGCCGTCAGATGCACCTCGCGGGCCGGCATGGGGCTGGAATGGCACTGGATACGTGGCGCTGACTTCTCTGTCGCCCGGCCGCGCCTGTTGGGTCAACGTGGGCGCAGTCAGCAGCGCGCGGTTGGCGCCGAATCCCGGAACGCAAGAAGGGACGTTCTTCTTGTGGCAACAGGGCGGGTGGCGTTGAGGCATGGGGTTCCGGGTCCAACCGGGTGAAACGGGGCGGCAGGTTGGCAGGGCCATGTCCCGCGGTTGCCGGTGCGCAGGAGTGCGTGTATCCACTCATTAGGAACACTTGAATTGAACGGTAACATTCTTTATGTTACTATGCGAAGGATGTGATTTCGAGGCGCCATGCCGAACCTGATGGATCATTTCAAGCGCTACTTGCAGCAGACCCTTGCGGTCACGGTGTCGCCGTGTCCATGGCCAGGACGCGAGCGCCTGCCGGTTTTTCTGCAGGATCGCTACGCCTTCTATCGGGTCAAGATGCTGGAACTACCTTGTCTGCTAATGGTGGACTTGGGCGACCAGGAGCAGCCGCCGGCCATACTCGGCAAGCATATGGCTCAAGTCCGGGGCAAGTGCGACGACGCCATCGTGTATGTGCGAGAGCGGATCACGGCATACAACCGGATGCGGCTGATTGAGCACAGGGTGCCATTCGTCGTGCCTGGCAATCAACTGTACGTGCCCATGCTGGGGCTCGATCTGCGCGAGCATTTCCGGCGGCAGCAGAAGACACCCCTCGCGTTCAGTCCATCGACTCAAGCCGCGATTCTGCACTGGCTCTACCATGGCACGCAGGGCGTTTGTACGCCCTCCGAGATGGTGCCGCCTCTGGGTTACACCAAGATGACCATGACGCGCGCCTTCAACGAACTTGAAGCCGTACAACTGGGCACGTTTGCTCAGGCTGGACGCGAGCGTCGCGTGGCGTTCGCGTGCAGCCGTCGTGAGCTTTGGGTCAAGGCGGAACCATTCCTGCGCAGTCCGGTCAGGAAGCGGGTTCACATTCTGCCTGTCGACGGAGCCACGCTTGCTTTCCGGGCCGGCCTCTCGGCCCTGGCCGAGTACTCGATGTTAGGCGCGCCGGGGAACCCGGTCTTCGCCATGGGCCAGAAGGAATGGCAGTTGCTCCGGCAACGCCACACGCTTGTCGAACTCGACACCCCGGAGCCGCAGTCGTTGGAAGTGGAACTCTGGCGCTACGCTCCGGGGTTGTTCGCCAGGGACGGCGTCGTGGACCGGTTGTCGCTCTACCTCTCGCTCAAGGCAACCCCGGACGAACGCGTGGAGTCCGCCCTGGCAGGAATGATGGAGGCGTTCGAATGGTAGCGGGACTGGACCGCTTCCGTGAGCATTTTCGTGCGTTCTCAGACCGGTATGTGCTCATCGGCGGTGCGCCGGCGGTGATTCGACGCGACCTGCAGGTCTTCCTTGAGGGCATGGAACGCGAGGACGTCGATATGAAAGCCTTGGGGCTCGGCTCGCGGGCAAAGGCGGATGTCCTGGTGAATCTCAGAGAGTTCTATGGCCTCGAGTAGAGCCCCATGCCGGGATGCCTGGGCCCCGTCCAAAGTTGGCGGTCCGAACGGTTCCGAGCGCACTTTCCCAGTGGTGCAGGCGGGATCGGGGGCCGCTGTCAAGAGGCGGCGGGGTGGCCAAAGGCGGTACTACGAACCCCGGAGGCTTGTAGTACCGCGTTCACGCGGTCCGGGTGGCGCGTGGCCAGCACGGGAACTCGCGGGACCGGCACGGTTGGCGTTGACTGCGGGCGAACGCATCTGTAGGGTGAACCGGTGCGTTTCCCGGACCGCCTAAAGGCGGGACTACGAGCCTGATGCAGAACACTCACGGAGGAATCAGCATGGTCCACCAAAGCAGGCGTTTCGGTGTCTCAGGGCTGGCGTGCGGAGTGTTGCTCCTGGTCGGGCTGGCTGCCGCCCCGGCGCGCGCGGCCGACACGCGCGTCTGGTCCTTCGGTCGCGACTTGGAGGGCTGGGCGCCGCAGAACTGGGAGACGACGGAGGTGCGCGGCGGCGCGCTGGTCGGCGTCACGAAGTTCGACGCGCAGGTGATGTCGCCCGTGCTGGACATCCAGGCTGAGGACTATCCGGAGATGCTCGTTCGCATCCGGTCGGACCGTTCGGCCAGCGGCGAACTGTTCTTCAGCGCGCCCGGGGCGCCGATGTCCGGCGAGCGCGAGGTGCACTACTCGCTGGTCGGCGGGTCGGAGTTCGGCGTCTGCCGGGTCGCTCTGGGCAAGCATGAGAAGTGGAAGGGCGCAATCGACCGGGTCCGGTTCGACCCGCTGAACGCCGCCGGCGCCCGCATTGAGATCGATTTTATCGCGCTGATGCCGGAGGCGGGCCTGCTGCTGATCAACGGCGGCGCTGAGATCCTGACCGACGGCAAGCCGTTCGAGTGGACCGGCGGCCCGGACGCGCAGGCGGCATTGGTGACGGATGAGACGCCGTTCGCCGGCGCGCACGCGCTGCGCTTGACCGGCACGGGTTGGTGGGAACCGGTCGCGCTGGACATGTCGTTCCTCGGCCGGTTCCTGGTCAGCGGCCAGGTGCGGGTCGGCAACGGCAGTGCGCCGCGCTACACCGTGCAGTTCTGCGACGTGAACGGCGCGGCCATGCCGCCGGTTGAGGGGCAACTGCAGGCCGCGGTGGGTGGCTGGGCGCCGTTCAGCTTCACGTTCGATCCGCCGCGGCGCGCCGCGGCGGCCAAGGTCCGGTTCAGCGGCACGCCGGACAGCGTCGCCGATCTGGACAACGTGCAGGTTCGGCAGCAGTGGCGCGGCGCGATCGTGGCGGGCAAGGCGAACGAACCCCACTGGCAGGCGCAGTGGATCTGGCATCCGAACGCGCTGAACAAGGAGAACATCCACGCCTACTTCCGCGGCGAGTTCGACGTCCCGGACAAACCGGTGCGAAGTGCGCAACTGCAGGTGACCGTGGACGACGCCTACGCGCTGTGGGTGAACGGGAAAGAGGTCGTGAAGATGACGACCGATGCGGACGGCTGGAAAGTTCCGGAAGTGGTTGACCTCAAGCCGTTCCTGCATCCCGGCCGCAACGTTCTTGCTGTGGACGCCATGAATGCGGCGTCGGCGGCCGGCGTGATCGCCGAAGGTGTGGTCGTGTTCGAGGACGACACGGAGCAGGCGATCGCCACGGGCGGGGCGTGGAAGGCGGCGCTCTCCGTTGCCGACGGGTGGCAGAGCCTGTTGGAGACGCCCGCGGACTGGAAGCCGGCCGCTGTGCTTGGGACGCCGCCCTGTCCGCCGTGGGGCAACCTGCCGTGCCGGTTCCTGGCGCGCGAGCCGGATATCGAGTTCACGCTGACGCCCGCGGCAACGGAGTTGATCGCGCCTGCCCCCGTACGGTTGAGCGTGACGGCCAAGGCCGTAACGCGGGTTGCACAGCCGGTTTACGTGGCGGCCGCCGTCGTTGCCGGCGATAAGGAGTTGGCGCGGGAGTGGGGGCCGAAGGTGTTGTTCGCGCCGAACGCCGCCGCCGGCAGCAGCGAGCGCATCGATGACTGGGTGCTGCGCGTGCCGTACGGGACACCGCCGGGCCCGGTCACGATCCGGCTGAGCGCGTACGGAGCGCGGTGCGTCCCCGCGGCGCCCGAGGCGCGGGTCACCGTGTCGGTGCCGCCGTCGTCGTCGGGGTACCCGACGACGCGGATTGAGGTGCGCGACGGCGTGGCGCGTATCACGGTCGACGGCAAGGTCATCGATTCCACGCAGGCGCTTTTCAATTTCCCGGACGACCTGCACATGGCGAACGCCAAGGCGGCCGGGGTGAAACTCTGGTCCGTGGCGCTTGACGGCATGGGCTGGACCGAGAAGGGCTTCGACTACACGGCCGTGGACCAGGCACTGGCGCGGTACCTCGAAGTCGATCCGGAGGCGTGGTTGCTGCCGACGTTCGACATGGGCACGCACGACCACGCCTGGTGGATCAAGGCGCACCCCGAGGCGCGTTGCCGCCTCGAGGACGGCAACGACACGGTCGGCGACTACGCGGGCGGCCGGCGCACGCTGCCGTCCTACGGTTCCGAAGTGTGGCAGCAGGCGTATGGCGAAGCGTTGCGGAACCTCGTCCGGCACCTGAAGGAGTCGCCGTTCGCGCCGCGGATCGTCGGGTACCAGCCGTGCACAGGCATTTCGTGGGAGTGGTTCCACTGGGGCTCGCAGTCCGGGGAACTGGTCGACTACAGCGAGGCGGGCGTGAACGATTTCCGGCGCTGGCTGACGGCGAAGTACGGTACGGACGCGGCGCTGCAGGCCGCCTGGCATGACCCGAAGGCCACCCTTGCAGGCGCACCGGTCCCCAGCAATGCGCGGCGGCGCGGGCCGGCGCAGGGTGTCTTCTTCGACCCCGCGACGCAGCAGGACGTGCTCGACTACAACCGATACCAGCACGAGGTCGTAGCCGACTCCATCATGCACTTCGCGAAGATCATCAAGGACGAGAGCGGCGGGCGCTGTATTGTCGGTACTTACTACGGCTATGTCATGCATCTGCCGGAGAGCCCGGGGTTCTGCCAGGGCTCGGGGCACTTCAGTCTGTCGCGGTTGCTGCACAGTCCGGATGTGGACTACACCATGGCGCCGGCGGCCTACGCCTGGCGCGAGATTGGCGGCACCGGGGCGTGCATGACGGCGCCCGCGTCGGTGCTGCTGAACGGCAAGGTGTTCTGGACCCAGGCCGACCTGCGCTCGCACTGGGCGCCGGACATCCAGGCGGGGCACGGGCGCCCGGCAAACGTGGCCGGCTCGATCCAGGCGATGCGGCGCGAGGTGGCCGCCAGTCTGGCCATGGGCACGCCGATCCAGTGGTATGAGTTCACTCAAGGCTGGCTGTTCGGCGACGAGCGGCTCACCGACGAGATGGCGAATCTGCAGCGCGTCCTGCAGACGTTCCGGACCGCGACGGACTGGCCGCGCGCGGCGTACTTGGCGGTCGTTGTAGACGAGGAGCAGGTCGGGACGTTTGACCCGTTCAACCCGCCGTACTTGCTGCACCTGACGTTCAATCAGCGCGAGAAGCTGACACGGTCAGGCGTGCCGTGGAAGTGCTACCTGTTCCGGGACGTCATCGAGCACCCGGAAGTGCTGGAGCACCGTGCCTTCCTGTTCCTGAACCTGTTCCGGCTCACACCCGAGCAGCGGCAGTTCCTGAAAGAAAAGGTGCTGAACTCGGGTCGAACGGTGGCCTTCGTCGGGCCGGTGGGGCTCTTGGACGGCAGCGGCTTGTCCGCGGCGAACACCAGCGACCTGCTGGGCTGGGAGATGGAGACGGCGCCCGCGCCGGTCGCGCCGCAGGGCAAGTTTCTCGCGGACCTGCCAGCGCCGTGGAAGGCATGCGCGGGAATGGAGATCGGCATGAGCAAGGAGTTCACTCCGGCGGTGCGCCCCAAGGCGCCGGGCAAGGCGACCGTTCTGGCGCTGGGCGCCGGCGAGTGGCCGGTCGTGCTGTTCGAGGCGCGTCCGGACGTGAAACTGTTCTGGTCCGCGTGTCCGGGGTTGCCGCCGGCACTGATCCGGGCCCTTGCGGAGTCCGCGGGCGTCCCGGTCGTCAGCGCGGACGACCAGGCGGTGTACGCCGGGTACGGCTACGTCGGCGTGCACGCCGCCAGCGAGCGGCCGGTGCGCGTGCGCCTGCCGCAACCGGCCACGGTCAAGGAACTGATCACCGGCCACGACTGGCCCGCCGGCACCCAGGACCTGACCCTCGACATGAAGTCCGGCGAAACGCTGATCCTGCAGTGCCGGTGATCACTTGTCGACTCCGTATGTTCCTCCTCCCTCGGCCACACACTGTGCCGGGGGTCTTGCCGGCGACAGGTCAACGAGGTTCGGGCGATTTGTCTGCTTCCTTCGGATGTCCGCGAAGATGGCGTGGATGTCATTGTTGAAACGCTTGGCGTGCGCCTTGCGAATCTGGTGGATCTCTGCCACGATTGGGTCGCGCCACATGGTCATTCTCCTTCCAGCATGGCCTGGGGTGTGCACATCACCGGCATGAGGTACCCGGCCCCCCGGATGACCCTCGCAATCCGGGTCTGCCAGTGGGGATTGGCAATATGTGCGCAGTTCCATGTGAGCACGTAGTCCATGCCATGCGCGGTGGCAACTGCAATGTGCGCAACGTCATCAGCAACACTGGCCGGAAGCCCTGCTTGGCGTGAGATCTCCAGCGCGAGATCCAAGGCGGCGTCACTGGCGGCGAGCACTGCGATGCCGGCCACTGTCTCCTGCCGCTTCCGGGCCGCGTCAGGGTCACCGTCCGCGATCTCGGCATGCACGAACTCCGACACAAACAGGTCATACCGCTGCCGTCGGGTTTCCCACCACTCGTGCGTCATCTCCTGGTTGGCGGCCACAATGAGATCACGGGACGGGCGGGCACACAGGTAACTGACCACACTGGTCTCGATGTAGACCTTCTCTCTTGCTGGCTGGTTTGACTCGCTCATGGTGCCATCTCGCAGTGGAGGACCTTCAGCAGATTATACCACAGCTTGGCCTCATGGCCAATGATCTCCCCATTCGCCGCAGGGCTGTTTCAAGATTCGTGACCGTCGTGTGCGGCGAGTCCCCCCGGCGTGTCCCCACGCCGGGGGGGCGGCCTGAGGACAGGCCGCCCCTACTTGGTGTGCGCGGAGGCGTGGCCTTCCGAGACGCGGTGCCGGATCTTGAAACAGCCCTGCATTCGCCGTCACGGCCACTTGCGCGCGTTCCACATCTGCCAGGTGGCGATCCATGGCGTCCGTTGGCAGCGCGTCAAGCAGCGATTCTCGGCTTCGTTCTGGCCAAATCCTAAGGCAAATGAAGCGGCGCGCGCGGGTTGCCACGCGCGGACTTCGCGCCTACAATAGGCAACTCTCTTGGCACGGAGGCAACGATGGCGAAAGAGAACGGTCATTCAACGTCGGCGGCTGTCCAGCCGCTCGTGGCGGCAGAGTAGGTCTTACGCGTCGGCCAAAGCAGACCGGTACACCGGCCGGATCCGACAGATCGGACCGATCAGACGGATCCTTGCCCGTGCATCCCCTGAACCCTGAACCCTGAACCCTGAACCCTGAACCCTGAACCCTGAACCCTGAACCCTGAACCCTGAACCCTGAACCCTGAACCCTGAACCTAAGGCCCCCCCTTCATGATCCAGGAACTCGGCAAGGTGACGCTGGAGAACGGCCAGGCGATGACCGTGAAGTTGCTGACGCCGCCGGCGGCGGAGTACGAGGACGCCATGGTGCACTTCCTCGGGCACAAGCGCGACGAGTCGCAGCGCAGTATCCGGCAGCGGTTGCGGGGTGACTATGCCACGTTCTGCGAGGACCGCTATTTCCTGGGTGAGATCGGGGGCGAGATCGCCGGGCAGCTCTGGTACGGGTATGCGCGTGGCGGCTGGCAGATCGCCAACTTCGGGCACGTCTACACGCATGTCCGGCATCGGAAGAAGGGCGTGACCAACGTGTTGATGCGGTTCTTCCTCGATGACTTCAACGCCCGTCCGGTTCGCGCGGCGTTGTGTGGTACGGGCAGTCCGTGGGTGGCGGCCATTTACCTGCGGCACGGGTTCAGGGCCGTGGTTCCCGCCGCTGAAACCGGCCCGCTCATTCTCTTGAAGAACGAGTACGGTGCAGACTTTTGTGACTTCGAGGCGAGGTACTTTGCGCCAGGGCAGACGTGGCAGGTTGGCGTTGGCACGATGGAGCAGCGGCACGATGTGGACCTGGTGCTGCGCGACGCGCTGTTCGTCCGTAACCTGGTTCCGCCGCGGGTGGGCATGGCGTCGCGCGTGAGCAGCTACCAGACGGCATGCTTCCTGGCCGAAGACGGGCAGGGCTTGGTCACGGTTGCCGGGACCGACGACGGCAGGGCTCTGGGCTGGGCGTTCCTGCTCAACACCGGGTCTGCGCTCGAGGCGGGCAGCAAGGTGTTCGGCTTCGAGATTCATCCGGACTACGCTGCGGAGAGTCGCCGGCTGGTGCGCGAGTCGCTCGCGTTGGCGTGTGACCAGGGCATGCAGGATGCGTACGCGTACCTGGTCGGGACGGACGTCGCGAAATTGCAGGTGCTGACCGACGCCGGGTTCCGAGAGGTGGCGCGCCTGGCCGGGTACTGCGTCGCTGGCGGTGCGCCCTGCGACCTGGTGGTCCTGCGCGTCACGCAAGGCTCGTAGTCCCGCCTTCAGGGCGTGTCGATTTAGTGAGGCCGCAGGCCTTCCAGAGTGGCGGGGGACCGAGCCGGTCCGACCACTTTGGGTGTGGTTGTGCATCTGAGGTGGTTAAATCGACAGGCCCTTCGGGCGGTCCGGGTTACGTGTGGCCAGCACCGCAAACCCCCGGACCGTCCCCCCCGGCGTTGACTGCGGCCGAACGCACCTGGAGGGTGAACCGGTGCGTTTCCCGGACCGCCTGAAGGCGGGACTACGAACCTGGGGTGGCGCGAGGTGCGCAGTTCCGAAGTGAACAGTACCGGTGTGCGGGATGAGTGATCCGACACGAACAGCCTGCGACGCGGAACTCCGGCTTCGCCGTGCGGACGCGGACGGCCTGAAGCAGGCCTTGGCGCGCCTGAACGGCAAGTGGGAGGCGCGGTTGGGGCTGTTCCGCGGGAATGTGCCGCCGCCGTGGTGGGCGGAGGGATTGGCGGTGCAGCCGGAGACACGGCGCCAGTACGAGCTGTACCTGCCGGTCGCGGAGTTCTGTCGTGACCTGCGCGCACTGGCCGAACTGTTCTTCGCCTGTCCGAGCTGGATTCCGTCCGTTCTTCGGCGCGTCGGGCCAGGCGCCACGTGCGGAGAGGGCCGTTGCACACCGTTGTCGCTGCCTGATATCTGGGACGAAATGCCGCCGGCGTTGGCCGGGCGCGTGAGCTTTGCGGACATGGAACTGCTGCCGCTGTTTTGCGCGCTGGCGGCGCCGGCGCGGTTCGGGACGGCGCCGGGCCGGTATCCCGAGCAGCAAACATTTCTTCAGGAATGGTTTGTGAATGTCTCGCGAAACGGTCTGCGGGTCCTCGATCTGGGCTGCGGCGTGGGGCATGGCACGTACGAGGTGCTCGCGCTGGCAGAGGCGTGCGGAGTGCGCAACCCGTTGGCAGTCGGCGTGACCTGTGAGCCGCTGGAGGCCTGGATGGCAGCGCACCGTCTCCTGCCGCACGACCCGTTGCGGACCTCGCAGTTCGAGCGTTTCGCCCCTGCCGTGCCGGTCCGTTTCGCGGCCGGTGACGCTGTGCGGTTGCCGGTGCGGGGGACATGGCATTTGGTCGTCTGCAACGGCCTGGTCGGCGGCGAGTATCTGTGCGGACCAGAGACTTACGAGGTGCTGCTCAGTGAACTGGAGCGGGCCTTGGCGCCCGGCGGGTTGGCCACGTTCGCCAACCCGTTCCACGAGGGACGGTCAGCGCATGTTGCGGCCTTCGCAGCCTTGGCGCGGACGCGCGGGTGGACGGTGCAGGGGGACGTGCGGTTGTTGTGGCTGAGTCTGTCATGACGGGTGTGAGGCGCGGCGTGTCACCGCACTAGTGATGCGTGGAAGGTGGGCGCCGGGCCTCCTGACCCGGTGCGATGGGGTGACGCGACCGAACCAGGCCAGGCCGGGAGACCTGGCCTCCACCTTGGTAGCGCCACGCGATGTCCCACCTTTCACTGTCGCATTGCCAGCATTGCGTAGTGCGCAAGTTTACGAAGAGCCTGTTCCTCGGTATATTGGTGTTGTTTACGGCATGGTGACAGGCGGCGTGTGACGGCGTGTTGGTTCGGCAAGGAGGTTGGTTTGAGCAAGGAGCGGGGAACCAAGCAACTCGAGATGCGTTTTGAGGGTGACAACCCTCTCGCAAACTGCCTGCGCGAGGGGAAGTTTGTCGTCCTGCTCGAGGTCAACTCGCCGCCGGGCGATCAGCCGTTTGACTCTGCGGTGGCGATGGCCTCGAACATGGCCAAGCGCATCGCCAAGGTGCCGGAGATCACCGGCATGGCGGTCACGGATCGGCTGGGTGGCGAAGGGGACCACGATCCGGTGGAGACGGGCGCGCGATTGGCCGCGGCCAGCGGGAAGATGCCCCTGCTGTACGTCTCGGGAAAAGGTTCCGATGAAACACGGGTCCGCGACCTGCTTGCCCGGGCGGCATCCAGTGGCATTCGCACCGTGGTGGCGGTGACCGGCGACCGGTCCGACCGGCACGACGCACCGGCCAACGCGAAGCGCGTCCCGCCGTACCCGGCCGGATACCTGGACAGTGTCGACATCCTCCGGTTCGGCCGCAAGTCCGGCCAGAACGTACTGCTCGGTGCGGGGGTGAATCCGTTCAAGTATAGCCCCAGCGACCAGTACCTGCAGTTCTACAAGATGGTGCGCAAACTGCAGTCGGGCGCGGATTTCCTGGTGACGCACGCCGGCTGGGACATGCGCAAGCTGCAGGAACTGCAGTGGTATCTGCAGATGCGTGACATCGGGCATCCCGTTCTGGCGCGGTTGCGGTTGCTGATGCTCGACGACATTCAGGCCCTGCAGGACGAAGTGTACCCTGGCGTGCCCGTGGCAAAGGGCTTTGCCGCGCTGCTGCAGCGCGAGTCGAACATCAATGCCACGCAGTCGCTGGCGGCGCAGTTGCACCGGCTGGAACTCCAGATTGCCGGTTGCCGGCTCTTGGGCTACAGCGGGGTCCAAATCGCCGGGATCCGCGACGTGCAGACCCTGGACATGGTCCTGGCCAAGGTCTCCGAGGCGCTCGCCGCGACCCGTACCTACGCGGACTGGGTCAAGGCCTGGAACGAGTTCCACAACGCCATTCCGTTCGACCCGGTCCGGGATGCGTACTACGTGTTCTCGCGGCTCCTCCAGCCCGAGCCCCAGATGTACGATCCGGCCACGGCCAAGCTCACGGACCGGAGCCTGCCCGGAACGACCAAAGGCGACCGATTCCGGGCGCGCCTCCTGCCGATGCTGCTCTCGGAGCGAATGCCGGAGTGGGTGGTCTCGGCGACCCGGAGAGTGGCCTGTTGTGGTTGGCAGAAGCCGTTGTCGCTGCTGAAGTACTGCTATCACCTGTGTCCGTTGGCGTGCCCCAAGAACCTGGTCTACGGCGCGTGCGGCGGCGCCCAACCGGATGGGACCTGCGAGTTCGGGCACGCGCCGTGCTTTTTCCACCGGGTCATTGCCCTGGCTGCGCAGCGCCACGAACTGGACCGCCTTGAAGAGGGCGTTCCCCATGACTGAGGATGCCTTTCTGGCGCAGCTCTTCGCGCGGCTTCCCCGCGTGCCGGACAGTGTCGTAATCCCGCCCGGCGACGACTGTGCGGCGGTGCGGGTCGGCAACGGGCTGTTGCTGCTGCTGGCCGTGGATCACGTGGTCGGCGAGCGGCACTACCTGAGCGAAGGCCCGCATGCCGCGACGCCCGAACAGGTGGGACGCAAGCTGCTGGCCCGCAACCTGAGCGATATCGCGGCCATGGGCGGCGAGCCCACCTGCTGCCTGACCGCGGTCGCGTCGCCGGTCGGCGTGGGCGAGGATTGGCTGCAGCGTTTCTTCTCGGGCCTTCTTGAACTGGCCGCGCAGTTCAACGTGGACCTGATCGGCGGCGACCTGACGTCCACGCCGCACGACCGCGTGGCGAGCCTGACGATCGTCGGCACGGTTCCGGAAACGGAAGTCTGCCGGCGTCGTGGCGCCGCGCCGGGTGACCGGCTGTACGCCACGGGTGCATTCGGGGCGTCCCTGCCGACGGGGCATCATCTGTCGTTCACGCCACGCTGCCGCGAGGGACGCTGGCTGGCGCAGCAGCGCCTGGCGAAAGCCATGATCGATGTGAGTGACGGTCTGCTGCTCGATGCGGGACGCGTGGCGAAAATGTCCGGAGTCGAACTGCGACTGGACGTGGACGCTGTGCCGCACCGCACGGCCGAGACCACGACCGAAGCGGCGCTCACGGACGGCGAGGACTACGAACTGCTGTTCGCCGTGGCGGCGGATGACGGCGCGCGCCTCGAGCGCGAGTGGCCGTTTCCGGACACACCACTGCGGTGCATCGGGATGTTCGCCCCCGGACCGTCTGGTCAGGTGCTGGACCGGAACGGGCTGCGGTTCACGGGATTTGCGCGTCAGGGCTATGACCACTTTGCCAATCGAACCTGACAACGCCTGGCAGGCACTGCTCACCACGTCGGAGTCCGAGACGGAGGCGGTGGGACGTTGCCTGGCCGGATTGCTCTCCCCCGGCTGCGTCGTGGCTCTGCACGGCGACCTGGGCGCGGGCAAGACGGTCTTGACGCGCGGTATTGCCCGCGGGTTAGGCATCACGGAACCGGTCACCAGCCCCACGTTCACGATTGTGCAGGAGTACCGGCGTGCCGACGGGACGTGGTTCTTCCACCTCGACATGTACCGCATCCGGAACGAGGACGACGCGCTGGCGTTCGGGATCGAGGAATTCCTGTTCGCGCCTGACGCGGTAACGGTGGTCGAGTGGCCTGAGCGCATTGCCGGGCTGCTCGAGACGCCAAGCCAGAAGCACGCGCCGGGCTCTGCGCGTGCGGAGTCCGCAGTCACGACGTCAGCGTTGGTGCCGTTGT
Source organism: Lentisphaerae bacterium RIFOXYA12_64_32 (assembly GCA_001803235.1). Lineage (GTDB taxonomy): Bacteria > Verrucomicrobiota > Lentisphaeria > Oligosphaerales > YB12-FULL-65-16 > YB12-FULL-65-16. The sequence goes on along the minus strand of MHBL01000413.1, from coordinate 3,767 downwards.
GGCTCGAACACGTTTCCGACCAGGAACGCCGCATCCGACTGCCAGCCGCATGGTGTGCGCGACCTGGCGCTTGATGGAGTGACGGGCGGAGGAGGAGAACGCGGCAGGGGGGACGCGATGGGACTTGCCCTGACCCAGAGCTCGGACGACCCAGGCTCGTAGTCCCGCGTTCACGCGGTCCGGGGCGCGCGTGGCCACGGGGAACGGGGACCGCCTGAAGGCGGGACTACGAACGCGGACGGCTCGCCCCCTGATTTCGACCCGCGATGCGGGGGGCGTCCGTCCGGCGCGGTGCGATCTTCTGCCGGAAGTGTCGGGGACTGAGCCCCGTGTGCTGTTTGAACGCGCGCGAGAACGAGAACGGTGTTTGGTACCCGACCGTGTCGGCGACCAGGTACAGCGGGAAGTCCGTGTGGCGCAGGAGTTCCTCAGCGCGCTGCATGCGCAACCGGGCAACCATGCCCATGGGCGTGGTGTGATGGTAGCGTCCGACCAGCCGGTGGCACTGTACCCCCGAGACGCGCAACTCCGCCGCCAACTGTTCGACCGACCAGGCGCGCTGCAGGTCGGCATCGACCTTCTGCCAGAGCGTCTGCAGTTCGTGCCGCACGCGCCGCTCCGCCGGGCTGCCGCTGCCCCCCAGGGCCCGGGCAAGGTGCCGGGCGATGACCTCCGCATAGGCGCGGGCAATGTCTCGCGCGTATGGGTCGTCGAGCATCGACTCGCCGATGCAGCCCTCGATGGCCGGCGGCAGCGACGCCAAGCGATTCGCCGGCTGGACCGGAGACTCGTCGTCATGGGGGACGACCCACGGTGCGCCAGGGTCGAGGTGGAACCAGAACATGTACCAGGCATCGGTCACGAAGTAGTGGTGCGGGCCGTGCGCGGCGCCGGTCCACAGCGAGCCGGCCGTCAGGGTACGCCGGCGTTTGGGCGTCACCAGCGTGGCACTGCCGAACAGGGTGCAGATCACGACGTGGTGCGCAGGGTCGGGCCGGCCCATCTCGTACGGTGGACAGAGGTCACTGATGCCCGCGAGGGTGACGCCGCTGTCGCGTAACGGCTTGAGCGCGGCGAGCTTAAGGGGCAGGAACCGTTCGTGACACCCGGGCGGGATACGGCTGGTGCTGGGAATGGGATTGAGGGGGCGTGGCGTCACGGAACGTTTCCCAGAGTTCTTTTCGACCGACCTGTGCGGGCAAATCTGGCCGCGTGGGATGACGTCCTCGTGCGGACAGACATCGGTTGCGGCACCGTTCGTAGTGGTGTCGCAGTCCCGGCGGTTGTCCGCCGGGCAAGACACCATCCCCGCGCCGCCGCACCGCAACACGCCAGATGGGCTCTTGGCGCTCCACTTCGTTCCGCGCACTGCGAGCCCACTACGAACAGGCGCATCCTGGTGCCCATGGCGGGTCATCTTCTCTCTCAGGATCTACCCGCACAGGTCGGTTCTCTTTGGCGGATGATAGTTTAGGGTATGTTTATGAGATACCATGCCATTCACAAACAGTCAAGTCGATGATCTATTATCGGGTATGATATAGTCACACACCGTCCGGTTGCCTCGACGTTGGGAACACCGATGCAGGCGGCAGCGGGCGGTGGCATGGAGGAAGCCGTCGACAAGGTTCGCGACACGGTTTGGGAACGAAGCAAGACGTAAAGGAGAGCATCGATGAGTATCCCGAGACCCGAATACCCGCGGCCGCAGTTTGTGCGCCAGGACTGGTTGTGTCTGAATGGCGACTGGCAGTTCGAGGTCGATCACGCCGACACGGGCCTGGAGCGCGGTGTAAAGGACCGCGACCTGACGGATCGCATCCTCGTGCCGTTCTGTCCGGAGTCGACGCTTTCGGGGATCGGCAACACCGACTTCATGGAAGCGGTCTGGTACCGGCGCGAAGTCCGCATTCCGAGAGCGTGGCAGGGCCGGCATGCGGTACTGCACTTCCAGGCCGTCGACTATGACGCGACGGTGTGGGTGAATGGTGTTGAGGTCGGGCGGCACCGCGGCGGTTTCTCGCCGTTTGCGTGTGACTTGCGCGGTGTCGTGAAGCCGGGCGAGATGGCGACGATCGTGGTGCGGGCGCGCGACCCGCGCGGCGAGCCGAAGCCGGGCGGCAAGCAGAGCAATCGGTACGGCAACTACGGTTGTCTCTACACTCGTACGACGGGCATCTGGCAGACGGTGTGGCTGGAGCCGGTCCCGGAGGTGTTCCTGAAGCGGCCGCGGATCACGCCGGACGTGGCGAACAGCTGCTTCCATGTGGTGCAGCCCGTCTCGTCCAATCCCAAGGGCCTGCGGGTGCGGGTGACGTTGCGGGACAAGCAGGGAAGGGTGGCGGTGGCGGAGTCCGCGGCAGACCTGGACTTTGCGGCGCGCCTGACGCTGAAGATCCCGAAGCGCCGGGTCCGGCTCTGGGGCGCTGGCGAACCGAACCTATACGATGTCGTGGTGGAGTTGCTGGATGCGAACGGGACCGTGGTGGACCGCGCCGAGAGCTACGCCGGACTGCGCAGCGTGGCGATCGACGGCAAGGCGGTAACGCTCAACGGCAAGCCGGTGTTCCAGCGACAAGTGCTTGACCAGGGCTACTACGCGGACGGGATCATGACCGCACCGTCCGATGCGGCGTTGCGGCGCGACATCGGGTTGTCGATCGCGGCCGGGTTCAACAGCGCGCGCCTGCACCAGAAGGTGTTCGAGGAGCGGTTCCTGTATCACGCGGACCGGCTCGGTTACTTGGTCTGGGGCGAGTTTGGCGACTGGGGTTGCCGGCCGTGGGAGCAGGGCCGGCCGCTGAACGGGCACCGGCACCAACCGGCGGCGGCCCTGATGGCGCAGTGGCTGGAAGTGCTGGAGCGCGACGTCTCGCACCCGTGCATCATCGGCTGGTGCCCGCTGAACGAAACGCACCAGGACATCGAGGACCACCTCACGAGCCTGGATGATATGACGCGCGGGTTGTTCCTCGCGACCAAGGCCATGGACCTCTCGCGGCCGGTGCTCGACACATCGGGCTACTCGCACCGCGAGCCGGAGGCGGACATCTACGACTGCCACGACTACCAGCAGGACGCCACGAAACTGCAGCAGAACCAGGCCGGGCTGGCGGACGGCAAGCCCTACAGCAACAACGTGAAATGGAGCGTTCCCTACCGCGGCCAGCCGTTCTTCGTCAGCGAGTTTGGCGGCATCTGGTGGAACCCGGACGCCAAACCCGGCGAGGCCTCGTGGGGTTACGGCGACCGGCCGAAATCGATCGAGGAGTTCTACTCGCGATTCGAGGGGCTCTGCAACGTGCTGCTCGACAACCCCGACATGTTCGGCTACTGCTACACCCAGCTCACGGACGTGTTCCAGGAGCAGAACGGGATCTACCGGTTCGACCGGCGTCCGAAGTTCGACCTGAAGCGGCTGCGGCTCATCCAGGGCCGGAGCGCGGCCATTGAGGCGCAGCGGGCGTAGGTCTCACTCGGTTGCGTGTGATGCGTTCAGTCGCGGGTGCACGGTTGGGGGTGGCTGGCCAACGTGGCGGGAGCGGCTCGCTCCCGCAGGTGTCGGAGCGAGCCGCTCCGACCACTTTGGGCGACAGCCCAAGTCAAACTTCGAACTTATCTCCACCCGTTGCTGACGCATCACGGTTGCGTTTCAGGGCTGTTTCAAGATCTGGCGCCGCGTCTCGGAAGGCCACACCTCCGCGCACACCTAGTGCTCGGTCGCCAGAAGTCACCCCGCAATTGCGCGCAATGGTCCGCACCTTCCC
>MHBL01000412.1 GCA_001803235.1 Lentisphaerae bacterium RIFOXYA12_64_32 | reverse complement strand
CCCGGCCAACAAGGCGCTGTTGCCGACGTGCGAGTACGCACGCGGCAAAGCGCCGGCGTTCGGCCATCGATGCGGCGGTTGCGAAGCGCGGTCTGACAAGGCATATTGACTTGGACGGTTTAGACGGTTTACAGGAGCTGCTTTTCGTCGAGGTGGACCATGAGTGTGAGCGTCAAAGAGCTTTCGAGTCTGGCGTTGGGGTTGCCCACCCGCTCCAGGGCGATCCTGGCCGATCTGCTTCTGGACAGCCTCGATGAAGGGGCGACCGAAACGTACGAAGCTGCGTGGCTGGAGTTGGCCAGACAACGAGACGCCGAGTTGACCGATGGCTCTGGCAGAACGAAGAGTCATGAAGAGATCATGACCGCCGCTCGCGAGGCCGTTCGATGCGCAAGGTGACCTATCACGCCACGGTCGGGGATGAGGTCATCCGATCCGCCGTTTACTACGAGCAACAGTGCGAGGGTCTCGGTTCGCGCTTCCTGGACGACTACGACAGAGCATTGACGGACATCACCTGTCGACCATCGGCCTGGCCCCCTCTCGACGGACCCTATCGCCGACATCAGCTCAGGCACTTCCCCTACGGTGTCATCTATCGAGTTCTCCCGGACCAGATTCGCATCCTCGCGCTCATGCACCTGCATCAGCATCCAGACTACTGGAAGGGACGCAGATAGGCTTCGCCCGAACGAAGGCGCTGTTGCCGACGTGCGAGTACGCCGGCGGCAAAGCGTCGGCGTTCGAAGCCCGAGATTGAAAGAAGGCGGCGCCCGTAGTACAGTCCCAACACCATGAGCACACTGGTCAAAACAGACGTATTGAGCCTAAGCGTTTCCGAGCGCATTCAACTCGTCGAGGACATCTGGGACACGATCGCAGAAGTGCCAGAGGAAGTCACACTGTCAGACGAGCAGAAGGCTGAGCTTGACCGCCGCTTGGATGCGTATCACCGGAATCCCGACGAGGGGACCCCATGGGGAGTGGTGCGGGATCGAATCAGGAGCAGACGATGAGCCAACGGCTCCTCGTCCGGCCCGAAGCCGAACTCGAGATGGCGGACGCTTTCGACTGGTACGAGGATCGCGTTCCCGGTCTCGGGTCTGAGTTCCTGCTCTGCCTGGACGCGATCTTCAACTCGATCCTGCGGAATCCGCAGCTCTACCCACGAGTCCACCACACCGTTCGACGTGCACTCACACGCCGATTTCCATACGAAGTCTTCTTTGTTGAGGCCGGGGATCGTGTCGTCGTTCTGTCGGTCTTCCATGCCAAGCGGAACCCCAAACGCTGGCAGGAACGGATCTGAAGAGCTTCGAACAAGCCAATGCTCGCGACGGCGAGTACGCCGCGCGAGATCGGTAGCGTTGAACTCAGCGCATTCGCGCAGCCGTCTAACCGAGAGCCGTCCTGTGTTGCGAGCACAGGTCGGCTCTTGCGTTTTCGGGGGGGTACGGCTACATCCCGTGTGGCGGGCGGGCGGTGTGATGGTCACGCCGGCTATGTCCCGCGACACGGAGGTGTACCATGGTCGGTCCGGGAACGAAGGCGAGTCCGTTGCGGCTGAAGATGATCGGGGACATGCGCTTGCGGGATTTCGCGGATAGCACGCAGGAGGCGTACGTGCACGCGGTGTATGCGCTGACGGCGTTTCACCACCGCTCGCCGGACCTGCTGGGCGAGCCGGAGATCCGCGCCTACTTCCTGCACCTGGTCAACGAGGCCAAGTTGTCGCGGTCCACGGTGCGGCAGTATCTGTGCGGCATCAAGTTTTTCTACGAGGCGACGCTGGGCCGTGACTGGAAAGTGTTCAACCTGGTGACGCCGAAGCGGGGTACGGTGCTGCCGGAGGTGCTGAGCTGCGGGGAAGTGCACCGGCTGCTGGCCGCAATGCGCTCGTTGAAGCTGCGCACCGCGCTGCTGTGCGCGTACTGCTGCGGCCTGCGCATCAGCGAGGTGCTGGGGTTGCGCCTGCCGCACCTGGACTGGGAGCGGCGTCAACTCCGGGTCCTGGCCGGCAAGGGGCGGAAGGACCGCAACGTGCCGATGTCGCCGCGGCTGGTCGAACGGCTGCGCGACTACTGCGCACAGGCACAGATTAGTGATCTGATGTTCCCCGTACTACCACATCATCATCACGGTGGCCTCGGAAGTCCGCGCTCCCGCCCGGCAGCATCAGGCCATCGTCCTGGACGCGATGATGCGCGCGGCGGCCGGCGCGCTGCACACGCTGGCGCTGGACCCGCGGTTCGGCGGCGGCCGCATCGGCTCGCTCATGGTCCTGCACACGTGGACACGCGCCCTGATGTGGCACCCGCATGTGCACATCCTTGTGCCCGGTGTGGTCCTGCGGTCGGACGGCACCTGGATCGTGCACCGCGGCGCAGCGCTGGTCCCGACCCAACCCTTGATGAAGATGTTCCGCGGCAAGCTGGCCGCCATCCTGCGGCGGCGTCTGCCCGGGTTGAAGCTGCCGCCGTCGGCGTGGAACATACCGTGGGTGGGGCATTCGCGCCGGTGCGCCGAGGGGCCGGAGAAGGTCCTGGAGTACCTGGCGCGCTACGTGTTCCGCGGCCCCATGAGCGACCGGCGGCTCGTCGATGCCGGCAACGGCCGTGTCACCATCGGCTACCGCGACACCGAAACGCAGCATCGGCGCACCGTGCGCCTGTCCACGACCGAGTTCATGCGCCGCTACCTGCAGCACACGCTGCCGCGCGGCTTCCACAAAGTGCGCTACACTGGGCTCTGGGCGCCGGCCAACCGGCGCACCCTGCGTAGGCTGCAACTGCAGATGGCGCCGGGGTTGGTGGAGGCGGCAGTCCGGCTCGCCGCCGTCGTGCCGCCACCGCGGCCCCTCCCGGTCTGCATCCAGTGCGGCTCGTCACGCCTGCGGCCCGCGCAGTTCTGGCGGCGCGGCGAGACCCCGCCCGACCCGGCCCGCGCTCCGCCGGCCACACCCCCATGATCATGCCCGCACACCAACGCGCCACGTGTTGTCTGGCCGTGCCGATCCCGGATCGCAACGGCAACGTTCCCGCACGCCCCAGACCGCTCCGACGCCCGTTCCCCGGCCCCCGCCGCACGCCCGTCACCCCCCTTTCGCCCACCCGGCGGCCATCCTCCGCCCGCCTCAACCCTTGCCAAGTCCCTCGCTGCGGCGTACTTTACCTCCGAGGGGCCTGCCACCGGATGGCATAAATCCCCGTCTTATAACCATACCACGCGCGAACCGCGACTGGCCGAGTTCAACAAAGAATATGCGACGGGGAATACATCGCATATTCTCTTCTTCGTTGTGTCAATGAACCGGAACTGCATTTCGGCATGCCTCTGTCTTGCTGCGGCCATCCTGGCTGGCTGCGGGGGGGAACGAAGGGCGATCGTGCCGCCGTCCGTGACGACAATGGGCAATCTGAAGCAGATCAAGGTTTGTGTACTGATGTACCGGGAAGACAACGGGGCATGGCCTGTTGGTTACTCTCAACTGGCAGCCTATGCTGGCTCCCTGTCTGGAGGCGACGAGTTCAACCCCACCAAGGATATCTTCCATGACGCGTGGGGCAACGAGATCGCTTACGAGCCCCCAAAGACAACCGGTCAACCCGGCCGGCTCACGAGTCTTGGCAGTGATGCACGCCCCGGTGGAGAGGGAGGCGCTGCCGACATTCAGGTGGAATTCTCCGAAAACGACATCAAGAAGGCACACCACGCGTTTAGCGCGGTTTGAGGCTGGAATGGGGTGAAGCCACCGGTTGTTCCGGGGGTATCGAGAGAGCTCCTTCGGGCGGTATGGTAGGCGCAGCCGGCGCAACCACCGCCAATGGAAGGAGCTTTTCTATGTGGGCGTCATTGGTCGAGCGGTTTCTGGTGTCAGAGCGGGACCGGGGTCTGGAGGGTCGCAGTGTCCAGGACCTGGGGATGCAACTGGGTTTCTTCGCACGGCACGCGGAGCAGGCCGGGATCGACCGGAAGATCAGCCCGAAGACACTCCGCCACACCTTTGCCACCCACATGTACGAACGCGGTGTTGCCGTCGAAGACACCAAGGAGATGATGGGACATGACACGGACACGGAGACCTGCATCTACATCCACGTCAGCGTCGAAGCGGCCAAGCAACTGCTGCTCGCTCACATCGCCAACCGCAACGCCGGCCGATAGTACGGCACGCCTCACCGCGATGCGTTTCGCGGAGCACATCGAGGCGTTCGGCCGCTGGCAGGTCGAGGTGGCGAACCATCGTCGGTCCGGAGTCCAGGCCGCCCTGCTGGACCTGCGGTTGTGCGGCCGGTTCATGCACGAGCACGGCCTCGACGCACTCGACGGACCGGCATTGCTTGAGTTCATCGCCTGGCTGCGGACCGAGCGGCACAACAGTCCCGCAGCGGCAAACCGCAAGATCTCGTCGGTGAAGACGTACCTCCGCTTCCTGCGTTTCATGCAGGTCGACGGTGCCGCGCAGGTGCCGGCCCGCGAACTGCCCCGCATCAATGTCCCGTACAGCGGCCCGATCCAGACCCTTGCACCGGAGGAGGTCCGGCGCCTGCTCGGCGGCATTGACCGCACCAGTGCGCACGGCACCCGCGACTTCGTCATCTGCAGCCTGCTCTATCGTCTCGGCCTGCGTGTCGGCGAAGTCGCGGCACTGGACGTTGCTGACATCGACCTGAGCGAGCAGCTCATCACCGTTCACGGCAAGGGCGGCAGACGCCGCATCCTGCCCCTGGTCTGTGATATGCCCGACCTGCTGCGCCACTGGCTCGCCGTCCGCACCGCCTGCTTCCGCACCCGCGGCAACGACGCGTTGTTCCTCTCCCAGAAAGGCGGACGCATGTCGGTGCGCACCATCGAGGAGAACTTCCAGAAACTGGTCCGGCACACCGGCCCGTACAGCGTCCAGCACGTCACGCCCCACACCCTGCGCCACGCCTTCGCCACTCACGCGGTCGAGGAGAGCGACTGCAATCTGATCACCCTGAAAGCCGTCATGGGCCACGCAAAGTTGACCAGTACCGAGATCTATCTGCACCCGTCGCGCAAGACGCTCCGCGCGGCCGTCAACAACCACATCGCCAACGACATCCTCAAGGAACTCCCGGGCATGGAGATCCTCACGAAGCATCAGAAGTGGAGGCATCCCGCAGCGTGAGCGTCACCCCTCAACGTCCCGAGACAAACTGGCGGCCCGACCGATTCGTCCCGACCGGACACCGGGGCGCGATACCTCTTGCACCAAAGACGTCCGCAAGGTCGAAACTCTGCGCCGGCTCGGGTCCTCTCAAGACCATCCCCAACCGAAAGGAGGACAAACGGTTCGACCGCGTGTATCTTTGAGCAGCGGAAATGCCGGCGCGATTACCGGCCCGAGGGATATGTTCACCTAACCAGACCAGGAACCGCGGGGTTCAAGGTGGCCGTAGCGGACGGAGTACCGCCGCTAGGCCCGGCGTTCGGTAAAAGGAAACAGCACGATGCCGCAGATACACAGAAGGCACTGGACGCTAACGACGTTCTTGGTCTGCTCGATAGTGCTCCACATGCTGCTGGGAATCTCCGATACTTTTGCTTCCCGGGCATCGTGGGATCGGCTTGCACCGCACATCCCCTATTGGTACTGCAAACTCTGGGGTATTAGGAGCTTCGCCTTCGTGGTCTGCGCCGTTGCGCTCCTCAGATGGCAGAAGTGGGGATTCTGGGGTATCTGTGTTCTTGCCTGCGTGGTCCCAGTCAGTGGCATATCCGCGGGCTTTCCTGTCGGTAAGAGCCTGCTGTCTCTGGTTTACCCCGTCCTCCTATTCGGGTTGCTTCGCCTGGGGGGTGAAAGGGCCGCGTGGAGACAGATGAACGGGACCGAACAACCGGGTTCTCCTGACCACTATTCCGCTGGCGCTCCATAGTGGCAGGAGACCCGAGCGTTCTGCACCAGATGAAACCAAAGACCAAACGACAATTTGTCCTGATCTGCGCCCCTCTTGTTGTAGTTCTGTTTCTCTATCTTGGCGCGTTCCACGGACAAAGAAAGATGATATTATCGGACGGGGGAGTCAAATGGTCTGAAAAACAGTATATGTTACGCACAGAACTGTGGTCGAGGGAGGGATTCGATTCTACGATCCCTTCATCCTGGCCAACAGCCCGATCTGTACGAGAGAACCAAAGCTGGCGGGGATATGGGCGATTTCGCGTCGCCTGGGAAAGCACAGTGGCATGGGAGGAGAATAGTCCCACGGGGCAATCAATAAGATCGCAGAACAAACCAATGCTCGCGACGGCGAGTACGCCGCGCGAGATCGGAACGTTGGCCCCGACAAGACGACCGAGCCAGGAATGGGCGGCGGCAGTGACGATGGGCCATC
>MHBL01000411.1 GCA_001803235.1 Lentisphaerae bacterium RIFOXYA12_64_32 | reverse complement strand
TTTAGGCGTCAGCCCAGGTCAAACTTCGACCTTATCTCCACCCGCAACTGACGCATTACCCCCCGCCCGCCCGCAGACGTGGCCGCTTCGGCGCAAGACGGTATATTGCCTCGTTGAGCCACGACGCGACGGGAGCCGCGGTTCGACGCTATTCCAAGCTCAGCGCTGAACCCAGGGACACGGAGGGAACCGACCATGACCAACGACCGCAACGGAATTCTGGCAGGCGCGTGCGGGGTGATCCTGTTGCTCGGAGCGGCGTGCATCGCGGAGTCGGCGAAGCACGGTTCAGGCGCGGCAGCGCCGGCCGCCGCGCCGGCCAGCCACACCCATTCGGTCGCCGCCACGGCACGGGGCACCCCCGTGCCCCTGCCCTCGCACCCAGGCAACGTCTTCCTCGTCGGCGAAGAGGTGACAGCCCCCATTCCCGAAAGCGTGGCCGCCACGGCGCGGACCTGGAAAGTGGTCGATGAGCAACAGCGCCTGGTCACGACCGGCAATTGCAGCACGGGCGCCGGGGCGGCGTCCGGCATAGCCCTGGGCAAACTCAGCGTCGGCTGGTACCGGGTCGAGTTCCAGTCCGCCAGTGGCGAGCCCGTCGGCTGGACCAGTGCCGCGGTGCTCGTGCCGCTGGTGGTACCGACGCCGCAGGACTCGCCGGTGTGCGTCGACATTGCCTCCGCCTGGTTCGCGCGCGCCTACGGCGCAACGCAGAAGCAGCACCAGGAATACTACGCCAGCCTGGCCGCAATGGCCGGCGCCAACTGGGTGCGCGACCGCATGAACTGGGGCGAACTCGAGCCCACTCAGGGCGCCTGGGCGGGCGAGACAAACTACGACACCTCCGCCGCGGCACAGGCCGCACAGGGCCTGAACGTGTTGCAGGTCTTCCACAGCACGCCCAAGTGGGCCATCGACGCCAAACTCGATGGCACGGAGGCCTGGAAACGCTTCCCGCGCGATCTGCGGCACGAGTACCGGTTCTGCAAAGCCATGGCGGAACGGTTCAAGGGCCGTGTCCTGGCCTGGGAACCGTGGAACGAAGCGAACATCACCGGGTTCGGCGGCCACACCGCCACGGAAATGAGCGCGCTGCAGAAAGCCGCGTATCTCGGGTTCAAGGCCGGCGATCCCGACCTGACCGTGTGCTGGAACGTGTTCGCCGGCGCCGGTTCGCCCGCCCACACCCGGAGCATCCTGGCCAACGAAGCGTGGCCGTACTTCGACACCTACAACATCCACGCGTACGACCCGCCGGCCAATTACCTCCGACTGTTCGCCACCGCGCGCGACGCCGCCTGCGGCCGGCCGCTGTGGCTCACCGAGTGCGGCATCCATGTGCCGTGGAAGACGGAACGCCCCTGGGGCGACATGACGCCCGAGGACGAGGTGAAGCAGGCGCGATTCGTGACCAAGTCCTACGCCAGTTCGCTCTTTGCCGGCGTCAATCGCCACTTCTTCTTCATTCTCGGCAACTACCTCGAAAACCAGACACAGTTCGGCCTGATGCGCTACGACCACACACCGCGGCCCGGCTACGTCGCCTTTGCGACCGTCGGGCGCCTGCTCGCCGGCGCGCAATGCCTCGGCCGAATCGTGCCGAACGGCGACGACAGCACCAGCGTGTATGCGTTCACCGCCATGCCGGCCGGCGTCGCGAAGGTCGTGCTCGTGGCCTGGTCCGAGACGAACCAGCCCTGGCCCGGCGGCAAGCCCGGCCGTGCCGAGGCGGTGGTCGACTACCTCGGCCGCAACGCCGGCGCAGAGCCGCCGTCGACACTGCGGCCGGAAGCGGTGTTTGTCATTCTCCCGTTCGGCGCGGCCAAGTCGCTTAAGCTCGAGCCGCCCGCGACCGTCTCACCGCGCCGCGACGGAACACCCTCGCCAGTCGTGCTGCAACTCAGCGAACCGAACAACGCCGCCAACCTCAGCGCCGAAGCCTACACCCGCAACGCCGGGACGACGGCCGCGGTGGAACTGGTCGCCTACAACTTTGCCGATCACCCGGTCGCCGGCACGGTCAGCGTCGAAACACTGCCGGACGGCTGGCGCCTCGAACCCGCAACCTGGCGCGTCGACCTGGAACCCATGGGCCGGATGCCGCTCGCCGCGCAACTCACACTGGCCGGCACCGGCCGCGCCCTCCTCGCCGGCAACACCATCAAACTACGCGGCGACTTCGGCGCCGACGGACGCCCAGCGCTCGCCTTCAACATGGCCGCCAGCCTGGCAGACGTCACGCCGGCAACCACCCGCGCCATTGCCGCGGCGCCCAAACCCGACGCGTGGACCGACAACATCAATGGCGGCGCAACCATGACCCACCAGCCTGTCGCCCCGAACGGCATGCAGTTCGACATGCAGTTCGGCACCAACGACCCGTGGGGCTATCCAACCCTAACCCTCGACACCGACGCCATCCCGACCGAGGACCTGGACGGACTCGCCTTCACCATCCAGATCATCGAGGGCGCCGGCACGTTCCGCGTCCAGTTCATCGAGGAAAACGGCGCGTCCTATATCACGGATATCCCGTTTTCCGCCGACCTGCGGACCCCGCAACGCGCCGTGTGCCTGTTCTCAAGCGCCGCCTGGGGCGCGTGGTCCAAACCGGACCCGGACGGCAAACTGCAGCCCGCACAGCTCCGCAAGGTCATGGTCGGCCTCAACGCCAAGACCAACACCAAAGTCCGGTACGTCGTCACCGGCCTGGAGTGGGTCCGGTTCTGATGCCGCAGCGAGCCGCCACACACCCCCGGACACAGAGCCTGGCTCACCGCGAAAAGGGGGCGCCGTCCTGAAGGGTGGATCGTCGACGGTGAATGGTGGGAAAACCGCCAGCCCCGGCGGCGATGGGTCCAACGCCCTCGGCCGACCTCTCACCCCACGCCGAGCGCGTCCAGCGGACTGGTCGCCGGCGGCGACATCCCGCGCAGCACGTGCGTGTAGATCATCGTGGTTTCCAGCTTCTCGTGCCCGAGGTACTCCTGCACCTGCCGGATGTTCACCCCCTGCAGCAGCAGGTGCGTGGCGAAACTGTGGCGAAGCGTGTGCACCGAGGCCGGCTTCTGAATCCCCGCCGCGCGCACTGCCTGGTGCATCGCATCCTGCACCGACTTGTCGGTCAGGTGATGCCGCCGCACCGTGCTCGACCGCGGATCGACCGACAAACCGCGCGCCGGAAACACGTACTGCCAACACCATTCCTTCGCCGCGTTCGGGTACTTGCGCTCCAGCGCGTCAGGCAGGTACACCGCGCCGTGCCCGGCCGCCAGATCCGCCTTGTGCAAGGCCCAGACCTCGTCCAGGTGCGCCTTCAGCTCCGGAACCACCGCGTCGGCCAGCAGTGTGGTACGGTCCTTATCGCCCTTGCCCGAACGCACGTACAACAGCCGCTCCGTGAAGTCAATGTCCTTCACCCGTAACCGCCCCACCTCCGACACGCGCAACCCGCCGCCATACGTGGTCCGCAGCATCAGCCCCGGCACACCGCTGACGTGCCGGAACAACTCCCGCACTTCCTCGACGGACAGCACCACCGGCAACTTCAGCCCGCGCTTGGCGCGCAACGTGTCGCTGACGTCGCCCAGGTTCTCCGTCCACACCTCGCGGAACAGGAACAGCAGCGCGTTGAACGCCTGGTTCTGCGTCGAGGCCGACACCTTCCCCTGCAGCGCCAGGTGGCTCAGGAAGTCCTTGATGCCAGGCGTCTGCGCCGCGTCCAGACCCTGCTTGCGGCAATACTCGAAGTACCGCACGACCCAGCCCACGTAGATCTTCTCCGTCGCGTACGAGTAATGCCGCAGCCGCAGCAACTGCCGCATGTCCTTCGCCGCCGTCCGAATCCGCGCGTCCTGAATAGACGGAACCACACCGGAGCGCCCGCGGCCCCGCGGGCCATCTTGGACCGTCTCCCTGGAGCGCCCGCGTCCTCGCGGACTGTCTTGCCCCAGGCCCGCCCCCGCGCATCCGACTGCCGCAGCGCCCTTGTCTGAGTCCCGCCTTTCAGGCGGAAGTGGCAGCGACGCTTCAGCAAGCGGCCGGGAATCGGGTCGCCCAGCCCCACCCGCCGTGCCGGCCCCAGTGCTCGCCAACGCCGCCGCAGGGCCAAGGTTCGTAGTCCCGCGTTCACGCGGTCCGGTGCCAACGCTCGGCCCGCTCCCAACCCCCGACGTCGCGCCGGCGCACGCCGCGACCGAACCCGACGCGACCCCGCCCCCGCCAGCCCGCACGAAATTCACCAGAAACAGCCGCACCGCCGTCTCCGCCTGGTTGAGCTGCCACTCCGGGTAGCACCCCTGGCGCACCAGCCCGTCCACAAACGCCGTGATCCGGTCGCCCCGGCTCACCCCCGCAACCGACGCCGGACTCAGCAGGTACCGCCGTACCCAGCCCACGTGGTACCCCACCTTCTCCGCCCGAACCAGGTCCCGCTCCACCAAAAACTCCCCAAACTCCCGCAGCACTTCCGCCATGTCCTGAGTCATACGGTTCGCCTCCTTTCACCCTCACGTTCGTATATCAGCAATTATTCAGTATTTCCAATACTGCGAACCTCGCATAGCGGGATACTGCCGGCCAAGTGCGAACCGCGACGGCGGACGAGGGGATGGAAGCGGCCACAACACAGAACCTCCTGCTTCCATTCCCAGTAGCGCAAAGGAAGCCCGGCGCCCCCACCCCAACGGAACTCCGTCACTGAACAACGTTGTATGTCGGCAACTGCCATCATACTACCTATTATATACTAGCTGTCGCAGTTGTCAACTATTTCAAAGGCACAGATCTTGCCTTTTTCACCGTACCGCTGTAAAGTGATGTCAAATGAACCGGGGGAAGCGGCCAAGTCCCGGGCGGGCTTCGCATTCCAGGCTCCCCCAAACGCGAAGTTCGCACATTGTATGTTGTACGAACCCGCTCTGCGAAGTGCCTCTCGCGACCGATTGGTTTGATGATGGGGGAATGATTCGGAAGATAGCGAATAATTGACAGAATTGGTGATTGATGATATACTGCCATATATAAGCATACAGAAGGATGCTTTAGATGGCAGACGCGGTTCCAGGCAAGCGGGCGCGGGTGATACCGGCGGTCGAACCGGGACCGAACACGGTTGGGGCGATTTTCCGGGCGTACGGGGAGGA
>MHBL01000410.1 GCA_001803235.1 Lentisphaerae bacterium RIFOXYA12_64_32 | reverse complement strand
GTAACTTCTCAATAACTCCGGGGTGAGCGGCGGAAATCGGCAGGCCGTTTCGACAATAAGTTTGCTTGGTCCAGCCGATGGTGTATAACTAATGTAGGGTTGCGAATGTATATTATTTGCGTACTCGGAGCATAATGGACGGGTTTTCCCAAATTCCCGAAATCCCCGCGGCGGCAAGAACGCCGCTCGTCGACGCGCTTCTGGGAATCATTGCGGCCCAGAAGGATCGAATAACCGCCCAGCAGAATCAAATCGCTCGACAGCAGGCTCAGATTTCGCAGTTGACCGAGCAGGTGCAACAGCTCAGGGACGAGATCGCGCGCCTGAAGGGTCACAAGCCGAAACCCAACATCCCGCCGTCCGCGTTGGAGAAGAACCCGGAGCGGAAGAAGTGGGTAAAGGACTCGGGCGAACCCCGGCCGGGCTCGAAAAAGCGCGCAAAGACGGCGGGCCTGAAGATCTCCGAGACGATTTATATTAATCCGACCGAATTGCCGCCCGGCAGCTGGTTCAAGGATTACGCCGAATGGACGGTCCAGGACCTGATTATTGAAACCCGCAACACGCTGTATCGTCTGGCGCGCCATGTGACGCCGACCGGTGAATGCCTGTGCGGCGAGCTTCCCCCCGAGGTGTCCGGCCATTTCGGCGCGACCCTGCGCGGTTTCATCCTGCTGCTTCATCATCAGGGGCGGGCCACGCAGCCGGCGATACTGGAGATGCTCCGGGATTTCGGGGTCGACATTTCCGCCGGCGCCCTGAACGGCATATTGACGGAAGGCAAGGAAGCTTTTCACGCCGAGAAGGCCGAGATTCTGCGGGTCGGACTTGAGGTCTCCGGACATGTCAACGTTGACGACACGGGGGCGCGCCATAAGGGCAAGAACGGCGTCTGCACGCTGATCGGCAACGAGTGGTTCGCCTGGTTTGAAAGCACCGAAAGCAAGAGCCGCATCAACTTTCTCAAACTCCTGGGCGCGGGCCGCAGCTGCTTCGCGATCAACGCGGCCGCCCTGACGTATATGCAGGAGCAGCGGCTGCCCCTGGCGCACTTGGCCGGGCTGGCCGCCCTGACCGACCTGAAGCTCGAAAGCGAAGAAACCTGGAATGCGGTGCTTGCGGGGTTGGGACTGACCGGGGCGCGGCACGTGCGCATCGCGACGGAGGGCGCGCTCATCGGCGGGCTGCTGGGAAACGGTTTTAACCCGGACCTGGCGATCATCAGCGACGACGCCGGGCAGTTCAACGTGTTTCTGCACGGCCTGTGCTGGATCCACGGCGAACGGACCATCCACAAACTGCTGGGGTTCAACGACCGGCAGCGCGCCGTTCTGGAGGAGGCGCGAGACGCGATCTGGGAATTCTACCGGGAACTGAAGGCCTACAAACTCTCGCCGACCGCGGGGGAAAAGGCGCGTCTGGAGGCGCGTTTCGACGAAATATTCACGCGCCGGTACGACTGCTTCGCGACCCTCACTCTCGGTCTGAGGCGGCTGCACAAAAACCGCGCCGAACTGCTGCTCGTCCTGGAGCGGCCGGACGTCCCGCTGCACAACAACACGGGCGAGAGCGCCATCCGCGAGTATGTAACCATACGCAAGATCAGCGGCTCGACCCGCAGCGACGCCGGCCGAATGGCCCGCGACACCTTCACGAGCCTGAAGAAGACCTGCCGCAAGCTGGGCGTGTCGTTGTGGAGTTATCTCAAGGACCGCCTGTCGGGGAAAAACGAAATCCCGCGGCTGGGAGAACTGATCCGCCGCCGTGCTCAACTGGAATGCAACTCGCGCCGACTATGCCCGGACGGCGTGTGAAGGGCGGCGCGGAAGCACTCGGAATTCCCCACTCACCCCGGAGTTTTTGAGAAGTTACGAGAAGCAAACGCAAAGTCCGGATTTTGCTCACGAATCTTGGCGACTATCCCGTCG
>MHBL01000409.1 GCA_001803235.1 Lentisphaerae bacterium RIFOXYA12_64_32 | reverse complement strand
GTCAGGGCTGTTTCAAGATTCGTGACCGTCGCGGGCCGCGAGTACCCCCGGCGTGTCCCCACGCCGGGGGGGGGCGGCCTGAGGACAGGCCGCCCCTACCAGGTGTGCGCGGAGGTGTGGCCTTCCGAGACGCGGCGCCAGATCTTGAAACAGCCCTGCTGCCACGTCGGTCCGACTTGACAAGGCGTTGATAGATCATTACTTTGGGTAGCGGAAATAAGGCAGATTCGGTGCTATGACGACAATTCCAGCCCAAGTCCAACGTCGACTTAGCAGCCTGCAGCCTTGCACGGGCCTGCCATAGGCCCCGGCTGCAGCGCGCCGCGCCCGGTTGGAACCGACCCCGCACGACAGAGGCCTGTAGCCGTAATGGCTGCAGGTCCTTCTCGTCAGAGCCCTTGTGAGCCCCATTTCTGCTGAATACTTTCCTTGAGGACATCGGACCATGATTGGTAAATACGCCCAACCCGATCCGGTCGCCATCAGTCGGCGCACCTGGCCTGACCACCCCATCGACTCAGCCCCGATCTGGTGCGCCGTCGACTTGCGCGACGGGAACCAGGCGCTGCCCAACCCGCTGACCCCGCCCCAAAAGAAACGCTATTTCCAGATTCTGACCGAAATCGGGTTCAAAGAAATCGAAGTCGGGTTCCCGTCCGCCTCGGCCGACGACTTCCAGTTCTGCCGCGACCTGATCGAGCAGAACCTCATTCCGGAGGGGACCGTCATCTCCGTGCTGACCCAGGCCCGCGAGCACCTCATTCGGCGCACGTTCGAGGCCCTGCGGGGTGTTCGCCGCGCCATCTGCCACGTGTACGTGGCCACCAGCGACCTGCACATGAACTTCGTGTTCGGCAAGACCCGTGAGGAAACACGCGACATGACCGTGGCCGGAGTCCGGCTCATCCGGGAGTGCGCCAACGCCATGCCGGACAGCGACATACGATTGGAGTTCTCCCCAGAAGAATTCACCGACAGCGACTTGGCTTACGTCCTGGATCTGTGCGATCGCGTCGTGGAAACCTGGGGGCCGAAGCCGGGCGAACGTGTCGTCCTGAATCTTCCCGCCACCGTAGAACGGCGCCCGCCGCACCAGTACGCCGACATGATCGAGGAGTTCATGCGTCGCCAGGGCTACCCGGACAAGACCATCATCTCACTGCACGCCCACAACGACATGGGTTGTGCTGTCGCCTCGTCGGAAATGGCCCTCATGGCCGGGGCCCAGCGTGTCGAGGGCACGCTTTTCGGGCACGGCGAACGCTCGGGTAACGTGGACTTGATAACCCTCGCACTGAACCTTCAGTACCTGGGCGTAAACACCGGGCTGAAGATCGAAAACATCGAGGCCCTGCGCGACGAACTGGTGGAATTGACGGACATCCCCGTCCATCCCCGTCATCCCTACTGCGGCGAACTGGTGTTTACCGCCTTTTCCGGCTCACACCAGGACGCGATTCACAAGGGCATGAACCGACGCGAGGAACTGCTCAAGCGTTTCGGCGCTTGGAAGTTGCCGTACCTCCATATTGCGCCGCAGGACATCGGCCGCAGCTACGAGAAGTTCATCCGCATCAACAGCCAGTCGGGCAAGGGTGGCATCGCGCATGTCTTGCAGACGGACTATGGCGTCCGCCTGCCGCGGCCGCTGCTGACCGAACTCAGCCGGCATGTGCAGACGTTTGCCGACAAGGTCGCCCGCGAGGTCCGCAGCGAGGAAGTCTGGGATATGTTGCGGGAACACTTTGTCATCGAAGACAGCCCGATACGGCTTCTGAACTATTGGCCACGTCCCGACGCCGAGTCGCCCGCGAAGATCGACGGGGAAGTGCACCTCGAATTCCAAGGTCAGAAGCACATTCTGTTCGGCTCCGGTGTCGGCCCGATCGCCGCCTTCGCCAAGGCGATCCGGCAACTGCCGTTGCCAGCGTTCACGCTCCGCGACTACGAGGAAGACGCGATCGGCACGACCGCCGACGCCGAGGCCATCACCTTCATCGGGCTTCAGAACGAGGCCGGTAAACTCTTCCACGGTATCGGGTTCGGTTCGAACATTGACCAAGCCGCCGTCCGCGCCTTTGTGTCGGCGATTAACGCCATTCTGCACCACAGCGCCGAGGCCCCGCCTGCGGTGTAAGCGCTGAGCCCGGCCCCCGGATGGCGGGCGAACCGAGACGGGCGGGAGAACGGCCGTCGAAGCGATAGCGGCCGTCGGCGAGGACATCGCATGACACGTCGCCGGGCCAACACAGCCGCGGCCGGCCCTCGCGTCGGTCGCGGCTTCACTGTTGAACTGCGCTTCTACGAGGAACTCAACGAGTTCCTGTCGCGCGACCACGAGAAGCGCGCCTTCGAGGTCGAGATCTTCGAACCGCGCTCGGTCAAGGACATCATCGAGTCCCAAGGCGTACCCCACACCGAGATTGACCTCATTCTCGTCGACGGAGAGTCGGTCGGCTTCGAGTACCTCGTCGACCGCCCCGCCCGCATCACCGTTTACCCTGCCTTCCAAAGCATGGATGTCGCCGCCGCCTCGCGGCTCGGACGCCCGCCCCTGCGCCAGGTCCGCTTTGTGGCTGATGTGCATCTCGGCAGACTGGCTCGGTTACTACGCCTGCTGGGGTTCGACTGCGTCTACTCCGCACCTTGGGACGACGCCATTCTGGCAACGAGAAGCGCCGCGGAGCATCGGATCCTGCTGACGCGTGACTGCGGCCTGCTCAAGCGCTCCGTGGTTACGCACGGCATGTTCATTCACTCTGATGACCCCAGTGAACAAGTCCGTGATGTGGTGCGCAAGCTTGACCTCTACCAGTCGGCACGGCCCTTTTCTCGCTGTGCCGCCTGCAACGGTCTGCTGCAGCCCATCTCCAGGGAATCGGCGCGGAGCAAGGTGCCCCCGAGGACATACGGCTACGCCGAGCAGTTCCTCCAGTGCGATTCGTGCGGCAAGGTCTTCTGGAAAGGCACCCACTGGCAGCGGCTCAACCAGTTGGTCGAGCGCGCGCTGGAGCGGGATCCGAAGGACCACGTCCCGTGACGATGGCCGTCGGGGCCGGCCTCAGAAGCGGTAGGTCAGCGACATGCTGGTCACGTTCCGGTCGTAGCGGTACAGCTCGATCGACGAGTGCGACTCCGTGTACGAGTGACTGATTTCAGCCTGTACGCTGTCGGTGATCTTCTTGGTCACGCCGCCCGTCACTTCGTGCACCTGGTCGTGCCGGTACTGGTCGAACGAGACATCCCGCGCATTGTAGTCGGCGTCCTGGTACCGGTACTTGGCGTAGAAACCGAACCCCCACGGCAGGCGCCGGTCGTACTGCAGCGAGGCCGAGTAGCGGTAGTAGGAATAGACGTCCTCCTCGTAAGCCACGCCGCCCGGCGCCAGCCCGTCGGAGGCTTCCTCGTTCTCAAACTCGAGACGTGCCGTCAGGCGGTTGTCGCCCCAATTGTAGATCGGGCCGATCGTGGCCGTCACCGTGGTTGCGTCCCGCTTCGGATCGCTGCTGTACTTCTTCTCCATCACTCTCAGCCCTGCCGCGAGGTAAAGGTCGCGACTCAGAGCGCAGACAAAGTTCGCCTGCGCACCGGCCGACTGTAGATAGGGGTCATACTCCTTCTCCAGAATTTCCCCCACGCCCTGGAGGTCGAGGACCCACTTGTCGGACTCCAGGCTCGGCCCGGTGGCCACGTTCAGGTACTGGATGTCCAAGTGCTTCCGATGCTGGTAGAAGGCGTCGTAGTTCATCATCGAACTCTTCCAGGCGAACCGCGAATCCCGCACCTTGTAACGATGGTTGAGGGCGGCCGTGAGGGTGAAGATCGAGTCACTCTTGGGCTTGCCGACATCAAACGGCGTGTTCGGGAAAAGGGGCAACCTCACTTGGCTGTCCTGAGGGCTGACCTCCGTGTTGTCATCCCAGCTCACCCCCAGCGTCAACGCCCCGGACCAGAAGTGCTGCCGCCCGCCCTTGTCGATGTTTTGCATGAACGCTTCAATGTTCTTCCGCACCGGCTCCGGCGGACCGCTGTCCAGCACTTCCTGGAAATAGGTTCGAGCCAGTTCCATGACGCCCAGCCGGAAGTAGCTTCGCGCCAGTTCAAGCTTCGCCCGCTCCAAGTCCGGGCTGATCATCAGCACCCGCTCAAACGCCATGACCGCCGACTCAAAGTCACCGGTCTCGAATGCGGCCCGGCCGAGGTAGAAGTTGACCCCCACATCACCCGGGCTGACCTTGAAGGCCGCCCGGAATTTCGCCAGCGCCTCGGCATAGGCCTCCTTCTCGAAGGCCGCTCTTCCATCGCTGAATAGTTCCGCAGCCGCAGGATCCTGTGTGACCTCCGCGCCGGCGGCTTTCGGCGCGACGCCATCCTGCGCGCCAACGACCAGAACCGGTAGCAGGAACAGAACCAGACAACACGCCACTCGTCGCATCATGGTGTCGCCTTTCCGATCATCCGTCTGTAAGTCAGAACGCGGCCGCCAGCGCCCCCAGCACCTCCGCCGCCGACCGAGCAGGATGCCCTCGCGTCATGGGAAGACGGAGGACCCGCCCGGGCTGCGAGTCGTATTATATGGTAACGCATGTGACTTTTCAAGCACTGTGACTCCCCCTGCGGTAATGCGACAGTGACGGTGCTTGACACGTGGCCGGAAGCCTCTGGGCGAGCCGCGCGCGGGAGCAAGCGGCTTCCCAGAGACCGCTCTCTACCGTCGCGGCCGGCCGGAGGCACGCTGCCGGGCGTTTCTCACCTGCAAGGCCACGTTGCCCCGCGTAAACACTGCGGACTGCGCAACCTCGGCCCGTTGGCAAACGGCGGCTTCGACTCCTATTGTTACCTGTCAGGCAGATGTGATGGGCTCTGCGTCACAGATTTTCAACCGGAGACAGGCGATCGCCCCGACGATGGCGGGACCCCGCCCCATGACCATCTCATGACGGGCGGTTGCCCCCATGACTTTCTGGATTCGGAGGTCCTTCGGTGAGTGCAGCAGGGGAATTACTGGCCGCGGTGGATGTGGGGACCAACACCGTGTTGCTCCTCACGGCTGAGCCGGACGGGCATGGCGGAATCCGCGAGCTGAACGAAGCGTCGCGCACGACGCGGCTCGGTGAAGGCTTAGACCGGACGGGCGAGTTGCTGCCGGCAGCGGTCGACCGCACCGTGACCGCGGTGCGCGAGTTCATGGCGCTGGCGCGGCAGAGCGCAACGCACGGCCGCGGAGTCACGGCGTCGACAAGCGCCGCGCGCGACGCGCGGAACCGCGATCTGTTCTTGAGCCGCTGGCAGGCGGAGTGTGGTGCGCCGCCGCTGGTCTTCTCCGGCGATGAGGAGGCACGGACCTCTTTCACTGGCATCGCCAGTGATCAACCGGCGGACCGGTTCCTGATCGGCGTGGACATCGGCGGCGGCAGTACGGAACTGTGCGCCGGCTTTGGCGGGCGGCTTCTCGGCTCGGTCAGTCTGAACCTTGGTTGTGTGCGCTTCGGCGAGCGCTACCTGTTGTACGAAATTCCCGAGGCCGACGCGCAGGCGCAAGCCAGTGAGGCCGCGGCAGCGCTGCTGCGACCGGCCGCGCGGGACATTCTGGCCCTGGGGCCCAGAGGCGCTCAGCCGCACGTGGTCGTCTGCGGCGGTACGGCAACAACGTTCGCCGCCATGACGCTGGGGCTGAAACCGTGGGACCGCAAGGCCGTGCACGGGTTCGCGGCCGACGCACCAGCCACGGCAGCAGGGATGGCGCGGCTCTTCAACATGCCCAGCGCGGAACGGGCCAAGCTGCCGGGCGTCTCAAAAGGCCGCGCCGCGGTGTTGCCCGCCGGACTGCTGATCCTGGGCGAAGTGCTGCGCACCCTGGGCGTCGAAGGCTTCACGGTCACCACGCGCGGACTGCGCTACGGCCTGCTGCTGCGCCTGCAACAGGGAGATCTCCAGCCAACATGGACATGGTGAACCGCAAGAGGCAAGAGCGGGGGTTTTCCGCCCCCGCGCCCCCGGCCAAGAGGCGACTTGTCTCCCCTTGGAACCCCTCGAGTCTGCGCCGGGAAACGCCGGAGCGCGAGGAGGGAGGCTTTGGCGTCTGGCAAGTGACAGTGGTCGACTCCGAGGGCAACCGGCACGCGCTCAGGCGTTTCCCGGCGCGGAGCCGTCCGCCGCTGCAGCCCGCCGAAATGCGAGCTGGCGGCGGAGAAAGACGGACGACGCAGACTTCGGGGGGCATGGTCACGGGGGCACTCCCGCACTGTCCGCGCGTTCCCGAGTTGCTCTCTCGCCTTCTGGCGCGCGGCCGCGACGTTTTCCCTTCGACGCTGGACGTTCGGCTTTCTGCGTTCAGCGTTCGGTTCTTCCTGGCGCTGGCCGTCTGCTGCCTGGTCTTGCTGGGCGGGTGGGCGAGCGCGACCGAGACGGTCGAACTGCTGATCCTGCAGACCACCGACGTGCACACGTTTCTGGACTCGAGCGACGAACTGGAGGATGGCGGCGGCGGGTGGCTGCGCCTGGCAACGCTGATCCGCCGGAAGGAGCAGGAGTTCGGCCGGGATCGGACGCTGCTTGTCGACTGCGGCGACTCCTGCCAGGGCACGCTGGCGGCAACGCTGTCCCAGGGCCAGGTCGGAATCGACATGATCCGCGCCATTGACTACGACGTCTGGGTCCCTGGCAACCACGAGCTTGACTTCGGAGTCCGACGCTGTGCCGAGTTGTGCACGGGCGCGGGCGACCGGTTGCTGTGCGGAAACCTGACGTTGACCCTAGACGGCAAACTCCGACGCTTCCCCGCCTGGCGCATGGTCCAACGCGGCAAGGCACGGGTGGCGGTGATCGGCGCCACGGCCAGTTATCTCTCGCAATGGCTGTGGGGCCGGGAAATGGAGGGACACGAGGTGGAACCGGCCGTGGCCATGCTGACGCGGGTCATGCCGGAGGTGCTGCGCGAGAAGCCGGACATGATCATCCTGGCCATCCACCAAGGCTGGCTCGAGGCCGACCGACGGCAGGTCAATGAAATCAACCCGATTGTCGAGCGGTTCCCCGAGATCGACCTCATCCTGGGCGGGCACACGCACCGAATGCGGCCGGGCATGAAGCTCGGCGTGAAGACCTGGTACGTGCAGGCCGGCATGCACGGTGGGCACCTGGGCGAGATCACGGCCACGGTCGATGTCGAGCACCACGAGGTGGTGGACATCACGTCGCACCTCGTGCCGGCCGCGCGGGACGTGGCGCCCGACGCGTCGACAGCCCAGGCGATCTCGACCTGGCAGAAGCGGATCCTCGAGTTCAGTCGGCAGACCCTCGGGAAGCTCGAGAGCGAGATCGCGGCCACCGGCAAGCCGGGTGAGGACTGCGGCACGAGTGAACTCCTGTGCCAAGCCATCACCGAGGCGACCGGCGCCCAGGTTGCCTTGCACGGGAAGCTGACCGAGGTCGGCTTGCGGGCCGGACCGGTCACCGAAGAGGATCTGTTCTACCTCGTACCGTTCGAGAACAACCTGGCGACGGCCATGCTGACGACACCTGAGTTGACCGAGATTGTCGGGGAGCAATGGACGGCGAGAGAGACGCTGTCCTATAACGGCATTTGGGGCGCCACGGTGAAGGTCAGCGCCGAGGGCAAGGTGCTGGACCTGCAGGCAGCTGCGAAATCCGCGATTTCGGAGCGGACGCTCGTGGTACTGAACAGCTACGTGGTCGCGGGTGCGGGGGGGCGCTATCCGCGACTGCGCGAGATCCTGCGCCGGCCCGAGGCACAACTTCGCGACACGGGCATCAACTCGCGCGACGCCGTCCGTGACTTCCTGAAGAAACGCGGCACCGTACGCATCGAGCCCCGCGCCTGGCTGGTGCGGGAGAAGCGGTAGGCGGTGCAACGGCCGAAATGGTTCCCCTGCGTCGCCTGCGTCTCATGCGTCGCCTATGTCCCATAGGGAAACAGGGGGCGTATGAGACCCATAGGACGTAGAGGACCTATGAGCGGCGGCCAGACCGCTCAGTCCTTCTTGGTGCGTACGAACTCGCCTTTCCAGGTCGGGGGCGGCGGGGCGACCTTGTACTCCTCGAGGCGCTCGATGAGCGCCTTGGCCGGCCCGTCGCTGGGATCGATGTGCAGCACCTTGCGCAGACGCTCCAGAGCGCCGTCAAAGTCCCGTTCCCAATGGACCCGGAGCGCATCGACGTAGAGGGCGACGATTTCCGCCTTGTCGGCGCTGATCTGGCCCTTTCTCGCGATCAGTTCGTGGATCAGGATGGGTTCCGTCTTGCCTTTGACGACCAGCTTGTCGATCATGCGCGCCTCGATGTGGTCCTTGGCCAGTTCATACGTCAGGTTACCCATCATGATGTCGGTGCCGTAATCCTTGTTGGCCGGCTCGAACCGCGCCGCCTGGTTTACGGCGTCTCCCATGACGGTGTAGGAGAAGCGGCGTGTCGAACCCATGTTGCCGGCGGAGACGGTGCCGGAGTTCATGCCCATGCGCACGAACAGCCGATGGCCGAAACGCTGGAAGAGCTCCTCGCGGATTTCGGCGAGCTTGACCTGCTGGTCCATCGCGGAAAAACAAGCCAATTCGGCATGGTTCTCACTGGGAAACGGCACGCCCCACTCGGCCATGATGGCGTCACCTTCGTACTTGTCCACGTAGCCCTGCGAGCCCATGATGATCTCGGTCATGGGCGTGAGGTAGGCGTTGAGGAGCTGGACGAGCTTCTCCGGTGTCAGGCTTTCCGAGATGGTGGTGAACCCGGCCACGTCGCTGAAGAACATGGTCGCCTGGCGCGCTTCACCCTTGAGCGAGAAGCTGCCCGGGTGCGCCTCCATGTACTTGAGCACGTCGCCGGACACCATGGTCTGGAACATGCCGCGCACGACGCGTTTCTCGCGGCCCTCGAGGAGGTAGTTGACCAGCGTGACAACGATGAAGATCGCCAACAGGGCCAAGAGGGGAAAGGTGACGCCCAAGAACTGGTTCTGGAGGAAGAAGAACCGGTAGTTGCCCACCAGGATGATGGCCAGGAACCCGACGCCGGCAATGCCCCCGGGGACGGGGCCGATGTAGGACAGGATGGCGCTCAGGATCAGTCCGGCCACCATGATGACCGTGATGGTCAGCCCGATCTGGGTGAAGTTGTCGTAGAACATGGGGTCGCCGGCCAGAACATTGTCGATCAGGTTGGCGTGCACCTCGACACCCGGGAACGCGTTGTCGAACGGCGTGGCCCGCAGATCGAGCAGGCCGGGCGCGGAGGTGCCGAGCAGCACATACTTGCCGCTGAGCGCGTCCTTGGGGACTTTCCCATGGTAGACGTCAACCGCAGAGTAGAACGGAAACGTCTTCTGTCCGCCGCGGTAGTTGATGGCGATCTGACCATCTGGGTCGGTCCGGAGAACGCGGTCGCCAATAAGCACGGCTTTGATGCCCCAGTTGTACTCACTCGACAAGACCATGGGCCTGGGGCCGAGTCCTTCCCGCAGCATTTCCAGGGGCAGTGACGGGTACAGCACGCCCTGGAAGAGAATGAACAGGGGCACCTTGCGCACGATCCCCGTGGCCGGATCGGGAAACATATTGAAGAAGCCTTCGCTGATGGCGTTGTCGGCAATGGCCGGAATATCGAGGACGGGTCGGTAGGCACTCCTGAGGTCTGCCGGGCGGATACGCTTGCTCAACCCCGAAAGCGGCTCGGAGTACTGCGGACAAGGCGGCGTCACGTCCGGATTCAGGAGCCCGTCGTTCTCGGTCAGGAACACATACCCGACGATCACCTTCAGGCCCTCTTCGGCCAACGCGTCTCCGAAAGCCACGTCATTGTCGAGTCTTCCCTCCTCCAGCTCGAACTTCTTGCCCGCAAGTTCCTCGAAGTACTTGGCGTAGTTCCGGGGCGAACTGCGGTCCGGCTCGGCGAAGACGATATCCATGCCCACGACCTTCACGCCAGCCTCTTTCAGGTTCCGTAGAATCTGCGCCAGGTAGGTGCGCGGCCACGGCCATTGCCCCAACTCCTTGAGGCTCTTCTCGTCAATGTCCACAATCACCACCTCGCCGGTCGGCGGAATGGGGCCACGCAGGCGGAACATGGTATCGAAGAGCCGATGATCAATGGACATGACGAAATTCATCAGCGCATTGTCGGTGTGCCCCGTGACGATGGGAAGGACATACACCCCCACGCACAGCCCCACCATGATCACACCGGCCTTCATCGAGGTCAGCGTGAGCAGCCACTTGACGAAGCGGCGGCCCCACTGCTTCAACCGGGCGCTCTTGAGAGTCATGGGCAGGGTCCCATCTCAGATTTCGAATTTGAGATTACTGATTTTCGGTTTCGGATAAGGACCGGTGGCCGTTGCAGACTCACAACGGCCCATGCGTCGGGGGTTCAGCCCTTGCTCGGTTCGGTGGCCACGTCGACCAGGGTCGGGTTCAGCACTCGCACCACCTCCGCGGGCAACATGCCGAGGATGAAGCCGCGGTGGCCGCCGTTGATGTAAATGCGATCCAAGTCCAGAATCGTCCGTTCCAGGTAGACAGGAACCGGCTTGCGCGTGCCGAACGGCGAGGTGCCGCCGACCCGGTACCCGGTGTGCCGCTCGGCGGTTTCCGGAGTGCACGGCCCGATGTGCTTGACCCCGAGCTGCCGCGCCAGGTTCTTGGTCGACACGGCGCGGTCGCCGTGCATGATCACGATCAGCGGCCGGTCATCGTCGTCTTCCATGACCAGCGTCTTGACCACGCTGTGTTCGTCCACGCCCAACATCATGGCGCACCGTGCCGTGCCGCCCTTCTCGACGTAGTCATAGGGATGTTCCGTGTACGCCACTCCCGCCTCCTGCAGCATGCGAATGGCAGGGGTGACCGGCGTCTTGGACTTGTCGCTCATGGATTCGCACCTCCGGGACCCGTGACGGCCGCACCGTGCAAAGCCGCACTCTAACGGATATAATAACCAGTATGCGGAAAGTCACAAGAACCGATTTCGAGCTGATCTGTCAGGGCTCGCAGGCGCTGACCGCCGACAAGCACGGCATCAAGGTGTTGCGGCTGGCCGACGGACGCCTGGTGAAATTGTTCCGCCGCCGGCACCGCCTGTCCTCGGCGGTGTGGCGCCCGCACGCGGTGCGCTTCGTCAACAACGCGGAGGCGCTGCGCAAGCTCGGATTGCGCACTGTCGAGGTGCTGGACGTGTTTCACATCCCCAAACTGCGCCGCCACGCGGTGCTTTACCGCCCGCTCTATGGCCAACCGCTGGAAGAGGTGTTCGCGGACGCCAAGGCAACGGAACGCGACGACCTGCTCCGAAAGACGGCCGAGTTCCTCGCTGACCTGCACCGCCGCGGCGTGCTGTTCCGCTCGCTGCACATGGGAAACATCATCCTGGGGACGGACGGTGTCCTGGGGCTGATTGACGTCGCGGACATGCGGCTGAAGGGGCGGCCCCTGACGATCCGGGAACGAAAGCGCAACTGGCGCCATTTTCTGCGCCGGCCCAGCGACCGGTGTGTCCTCGAGCGGTTCGGGATGCACCGCTTCGTGTGCCACTACGCGTCGGCGTCCGGGCTGCCGCTGGTCAAGTCGTCCGAGCTGATTGACTGGATGAAGAAACAGGCATGAAGCAACAAATGATGCTCACGCCTCCGCCATCTGACGATCGGTCCGCAGGGCTTCGGGCGTACGCACGGCGGGGCCCCCGGCCGAACGCTGGCGAACGCTTCGGCCGAGCGGTCCTGTGGGCCGTACTGCTCGGGTGCCTGGCGTCGGCCGCGGCCGACGCGCCGCCGCCCCCGGCCTGGCTTGAACTGGAAGCCGTCGTTACCCTGGTCAAGGACGGCAACCAACTGCGTGTGGTCGACGGCAAGGGCATCGTCCACCTCGTGCGCTTGACCGGCTGTGACGCCCCGGAACTCACTCAGCCCTCCGGCCTCGAAGCGCGAGACCGCGTGCGGAAACTGGTCCTGAACCAGACGGTGCGCATCACGCACCGGTACTTCGACGAGGCCGGCCGCATCCTCGGCAAGGTGTACGTCGGGCAGACGTCCGTGAACGAAGCCCTGGTCCGGGACGGGTTGGCCTGGTTCGCGGACCCGGATCAGGACGGCCCCGAACTGGAGCCGCTCGCCCGCGAGGCCCAGGCCGCGAAGACCGGCCTGTGGCAGAAGACGGACCCGGTTCCGCCGTGGCTCTGGCGACGCGGGGTCCGCACCATCAAGGCGGACACGGACCTGACCCCGCCGCCGCGCACCTTCCCGCGTTCACCGAGCACCAACGACCGCCCCACGATCGGCGTGCGTTGAGCCGACCTCGACCATCCGCCGACCGCTTCTCCTTGGGCATCCCGCCTGTATAGTACCCGCGTTGGCGCCAGTCCTGAAACCCCGACATACTCTCAGGCGATGGAAAACATGCATGCGGGCGGTTGACGGCAATCTGGCTTCGTCCGATGACTCGCGAAAACGACGCAAGACGTCCGAAGCGGTGCGCACGCCGCTGTATCGGTTCGTCGTCATGCCGGTCGCGTACGCGTTGTTCAAGCTGATACAGCTCGCCTGCCGGGTGCTGCCGCCGGGGTTCTGCTACCTGGTGATGCGTGCCGTGGCGCTGGCGGCGTGGTATCTCAGACCGGTGCGGCGGCGCCTGGTTCTGCGCAACCTGGACATTGCGCTGGGTGACAAGTACACGGAAGCGGAACGGCGCCGCATCGGCCGCCAATCGGTCCAGCACTTCTTCCTGACGGGACTGGATCTGCTGCTGGCACCGCAGTACTACCGCGACGGGCGCTGGCGCCGGTTCCTGGAAATCACCCCGGAACAGGTGGCTTTCTTCGAATCCATGAAGAGCTATCCCGGCCCGGTGGCGTTCTGCACCGGACACTTCGGCTCTTGGGAAGTAGGGCACGCGACGTCTGGACTGTGCGGCGGCAAACTGGCCCTGATCTACCGACCGCTCGATTTCGCGTGGATCGAGGCCGAAATCCGCAACATCCGCGGATTCTTCGGCAATCCGATCATCCCAAAGAAAGGTGCGTTGCGGAGCTACATGAAGATGATGAAACAGAACGGCTGGATCGGAGTGATCGCCGATCAAAACGCCGGCACCGACGGCGGGTTCGTCAGCTTCTTCGGCGTGCCCGTCTCTACCGAGGTGCGGCATTTCCTGCTCTTCCAGCGGTTCCCCACCAAGATGACCGCGGCATTCGTGCAGCGGGAAGGACTGCGGTTCAAGTTCCGGTTCAGAGCGTTCTTTGAGACCGAGATCCGCCGCGACACCGACGAGCGAACCGAAGCCATGCGCCTGGCCCAGTGGTACACGGACTGCGTCCAGCGCGTGGTCGAGGAAGCGCCCGAGCAGTACGACTGGCTGCACCGGCGCTTCCGCTCCCGCCCGCCCGGGGCACCCAGCCTGTACGAAAACCTGGGGAAACCGCTGGACAGGGCCTTGCTGCAAGCCCAGCCCCCCGCCCCCATCCCACCCGCGGAATGGAGCGAGGGGAACGCAACGGCGGGGTAGAGCGGACATGAAGATGGCAGCCAACGACGGCACGTCCACGAAGCGCGACAAGGCGGCCAGGACCGACGGCGGCCGGGAGGCACACCGCGGATGAGCCGTTGCCGACTCCATGTCCTGGCACCGTACCACGACGACCTTCGGGCCGCCGGGTTGACCGACACGACCGCACTGCGCGCCTTCGCCGACCAGGGAACGGTCGTGTCCGAAGCCTCGTCGCTGGTGCTGCGGCACCATACGCTGGCGAACTACGGCACCTATGCCAAACTCTACTTCTACGGACCGCTGGATCCGCACTATTTCGTGCGGCCGAGCCGCGCCTGGCGCGAGTTCCGCTCTTATGAACACCTGGGAAGGATGGGGCTGCGCTGCCCGGACGTCATCTGTGTCGCCGAACAGCGCCAGTTCGGCTGCGTGCGCTGGGCGCTCATCGTGACCCGGGAAATCCCCGCGGCTGAGAATCTGCTCGATTTCTTCGGCCACACGGCAACCGACACCATGCGACGTGCTGCCGTCATCCGCCGCCTCGCCGAGGCCGCCGCACGGATGCACAACCGCGGCTTCTTCCACCGCACCCTCCGATTCCGCAATACTCTGATACCTCAGGCAGACAGCGACGCCTGGGAGTTGTACTTTATTGACTGCCCGGCGGGGCACGCCTGGTCGGTCAGCCCGGTGCACGATTCGCTGTTCGACCTGGTGTGCCTGTACAAAGATTTTCACGCCCTGTGCCGGCCCGAGGAGTGGAGTTTGTTTCTCGATCAGTACAGCGCCACGCGCGACCGCGACCTGCGTGCCTGCATGGCCGGGATTCCCGACCGTTGCCGACGGCGCTTCGGCGAACGGCCCGCACCTGAGTGATCGTCGCCTTTTTCGACCGGACCTTGACCCCCGAACCCTGAACGCCGGAACCGCAACCGTGCGGATAACACGTTGAACCGAGACGGATGGACGACGGGCGCCGCCGGCCCGAGTCACGACCATGACCGAACCGGACAGCCAATCCACGACCTGCGAACTCCGCATCGAACTGCCGGCCGACGCCGGCAGTGACACAACCCTGGTCTGCACTCGCCGGCTCCGCGACGTGCCCGGCCGTCGGCACGTCTACGAGGCCATGTGGGGCGATCTGGCCGTGGTCGCCAAGCT
Source organism: Lentisphaerae bacterium RIFOXYA12_64_32 (assembly GCA_001803235.1). Lineage (GTDB taxonomy): Bacteria > Verrucomicrobiota > Lentisphaeria > Oligosphaerales > YB12-FULL-65-16 > YB12-FULL-65-16. The sequence goes on along the minus strand of MHBL01000409.1, from coordinate 2,674 downwards.
CTTCTGCCACCCGACTCGCGCCGCGGGGCACGCGCGGCGCGAGGTCCGCGGCCTGGCCGCCCTGCGCGACCGGGCCGTACCCGCGCCCATGGTGCTGTACGCCGGGCAACTGAACGACGGCAGCCACGTCGTCATCACCCTGCGACTGGAGACGGACGTGACTCCGGCCCGGGCCGTTACCGCTGACCGCAACGAGGCCGTGCCGTGGCTCGACGTGGTGCTGCTGGCGATTGCAAACCTGCACGCCAAGGGCGCACTGCAGCGCGACCTGCACCCGGACAACCTCCTGATCAGCCGCGGCCAGGTCTGCTTCCTGGACCCGGCCCTGGTGCGCCTCAGCCCCCGTGCCGTGCCGCGACGCACCGCCCTCTCGCAGGTCGCCCTGCTGCTGTCGCAGTTCCCGCGCCTGACCGCCGCGGACCGGCGTGCTTTGACCGAGACGTATGCCATCGCGCGCGGCTGGCGGCCGACGGCGGCCGACAGCGACAGGGTCGAACACCTGTGCCTCAGCCACACTCGCGAACGTCTGCGGCGCGCCCTGAAGAAGTGTCAACGCAGCAACACGCGCGAAGTCCATGCAACGTCCGCCGTCTTCGAGGCCGTGTTCGACCGCCGTTTCCTCGGCGCCCGAGCCTCCGATGAAGTCGCCGCGCAACTCGACGCCACGATGGCCGCCGGCGTGGCGCTGAAGGCCGGCCGCACCTGCTCCCTGGCCCGCGTCGACTGGGACAGCGCCTCCGTGGTCATCAAACGCTACAACCCCAGAGGCACGTTCCACGCCGCGCGGCACACGCTGAAGGGCTCGCGAGCACGCCGTCACTGGCTGAATTCGCACCGACTGCTGATGCTCGGGATCCCCACGCCACGACCGCTGGCGTTCGTCGAAGTGCGCCAAGGACTGCTGGTGGTGTGCTCCTACTTCATCATGGAGTTCATCGCCGGGCGGGAACTGCGCGACATGCTGCTCGACCCGGACACGGCCGAAGCGGACAAACAAGCTGTCGTCGCACAGGTTGACGACATGCTCCGGTGCCTGGGACGTTTCCGTCTCACCCACAGCGACTTGAAACACCGCAATTTTCTGGTCTGCGGGCGAGAGGTGTTCCTCACCGACCTGGACGGCATGCACGAGCACGGCTCTGCCCTGCTCTATGCCCGCGCCCGGCGCCGCGACCTGGCCCGGTTCGCGCGCAACTGGGACGACACGCCGGAAATCGGAAAACGGTTCACGCCCTTACCCGACTGAACCGCGACCTTGAAGCCTGCCATGGAGGGGAATCATGAAGTCCAAAAAACCGCAACTGGACCCCGAGAGCCAGGAAAAGGCCCTGGCTGAACTGCGCCGCTACCGGGAAGAACGCGAAACGGGCTACCGCAGCCGCGCTCTGAAACTATTCCCGCACGTCTGCGCCAGTTGCGGCCGCGAAATCCCTCTCAAGCGACTCCACGAACTGACCGTCCATCACCGGGACCACAACTGGAAGAACAACCCGCCCGACGGCAGCAACTGGGAACTGCTCTGCATCTACTGCCACGACTACGAGCACGAACGGCACGAGAAAGTGCCCGGCGCCGACGCCGTCCTGGCCGCCAACAAGGAGCCGGAAGCACCCCCTATCGCCAACCCGTTCGCCAACCTCGACGCGCTGCTGAAAACCAAGGACGAGAAGAAGGGATGAGGGCGAGCCTCTTGCCCCACCCTCACGGGCTGAGCTGGGCGAGCACGCCGTAGATGTCGACCACCTTGATGACGCTGTTGGAGGGCATTTCGACCAGGGCCGCCTCGCGGATCCGGCCGCGGTCGCCGGCTTCCGAGTGTCCATCGACAAACCACAGGTTCGCGTGGTGGCTGTGCAGCATGTGAATGGCGCCCTCGCCGGGGTTCAGGCTGAACCCGTACATCTGGTAGTTGAACGTCATATTCGCGATGTTCACGCCGCGTGCGTCGGCGAACTCGAAGAACTCCGACGGCTGCTTGATGGCGGTGAACCGGTGGTAGGACCAACTGTAGTTGACCGCGCCGGGGATATACAACGACACGTGCGTCGGCACGGTGCCGCGGAGACCCAGGGTCCGGTACTTCGAGTTGTAGACGTTCGGCGTCCAGGACGGGCACAGCAGCACGTCGGTCTTGTTCGCGCTCAGGTACTTCGAGCTGTACAGCGCGTCGTGCCAGCAGACGTCGGCAATGCCGTCCCACGTGTACTTCAGCATCAGTCCCTCGTTGTCTTCCGCATACATGGTTGCGGCCAGTCCGCACTGCCGCATGTTGCTGGCGCACTGCGCCTGATGGGCCTTCTCTTTGGCCTGCTGCAGGGCCGGCAGCAGCAGTGAGGCCAGGATGCCGATGATGGCAATGACCACGAGCAGCTCGATCAGGGTGAACGCACGAATCCCGGAGAACTCGCTGCTCCGGTTGCCGCCTTCGGCCACGCACGCCGTGCCAGTGTGGTTGTCGGTCCGCATGTGAAACCCTCCCGCGAGAAGCCGGTCATCGCGAGGCACAAACCGGTGATCCGCGGTCGCATGTCCCGACCGGATGCCCTCTTGACCGTTGCCCAACAAAGGTACGCCGAGGCGCCGGGAAATCAAGGTCGGACGCGAGCCTCCCGGCAATGCGTCAGCGCCCCCCGGGCGGCGGACCGCCCGATCATACCCATGTGAAACTGCCAAC
>MHBL01000408.1 GCA_001803235.1 Lentisphaerae bacterium RIFOXYA12_64_32 | reverse complement strand
GCCAGTTTCAGCTTGGTATGACCGGGCGGGCCGGCGCCCGGGGGGGGCTGACGCATTACAAGCAGGTGCGCGGGCTTGACACCCCGGTTGGGTCAAGGTATTGTCCGGAGCTTATCGAACGAGGAGACGGACACACCTTGCAACCCCAGAACTCAAGCTTCGTGATCCGTAACGATCTTGCCGAACTGTCGTCACTGGCTGGGCAACTGGAGGGCTTTCTGGAGCTGCAGGACGCTGCCCCGAATACCGTGTACGCCGTCAATATGGCCGTCGAGGAGATGGTCAGCAACATCATCAAGTACGGGTACGATGATGCGGGCCCGCACGAGATTGCGGTACGTGTGGCGTGCGAGCCGAACGTTGTGACCGTGACGCTGGAGGACGACGGGCACGAGTTCGATCCTCTGAGTCGCACGGCGCCGGACGTCGACCTGCCCGTGGAGGAGCGGCAGATCGGCGGGTTGGGGATCTTTCTGGTCCGCAAACTGTGTGCGGATATGCAATACCATCGCGTCGACGGCAGGAATGTCCTGACCCTGTTGTTCCGCGGCGGTGCAGGTGTATTGCTTGCCGGCGACAGCGAGAAATAGGTACGGGATAGGAGCCCCCGCCCCGGCCATGGATATCTCCTGCCAACGCACTGCGAACGGCGCCTTGATCCGCTTGTCGGGACGTCTCGATGCGACTTGGAGCGAGCCGGTCAGTCTGGCCTTGGCCGGCGCCGTACGCGACGGTGCGCACCGGATCGATGTGGACATGGCGGACGTGGTGTACGTCAGTTCCGCGGGGATCCGTGTCCTGATCGCGTCGGCCCAGCAGTTACGGGGCATCGGCGGCCAATTGGCCGTGATACGCCCCTCTGAGGTGGTGCGCAAGATTCTGACCATGGCGGGGCTGGCCGCGTTTCTTTTCCAGGCGGAGGCGCCGGAGCGGCCACCCGTTGCGGCGGCAGCGAGTGCCGCCGGTGAGCGGCAGTGGCGGCGGGACGGAATGGCTTACGAGGTCTTTCCGGTTGGGGCCGATGCCCGTCTGACGGTGCGGCGCGCGGGTGCGGTCCGTGGCGCACCGGACGGTTCGGAATCGGTGACCTTCCCGATCAACACGCTCGGCGTCGGGCTCGGGGCGTTTGGGTCCGACCCGCAGGACGCCGCGGCGCAGTGCGGCGAGTTTCTGGTGGCCGCCGGGGCGGCCATTTGCCTGCCGCCGGACGTGGTTAGCCGTCCCGACTACGTTTTGGCGACTGGCGAGATGACGCCGAGTGTGGCCGTGGCGGCCGGGTTGGTCGGGACGGGTGATTTCGCGCACCTGGTGCGCTTCGAGCCGGCAGACCCGCACGCGACTGCGCCTATGAGCCAGCTCGCCGCGGAGTGTCGGCAGGTCGCAGGCGGGGCCTGGACGGCCTTGGTGATGGTCGCAGAGACATCCTGCCTGGTGGGCGCGGCGCGGCATCGTCCTGCCGCCCTCGACGGGGCGGGGCAGGGTAAGGACGCGTTCGATCTTCCCGGCGTTCGAGACTGGTTGACGTTCACGGCCGAGCCGGCCTTCACGAATACGACCTGCCTGATTGTCGGGTTTCTGGGGGCGCCGTCGGAGACCGGGCCAGGTGCGCTGCTACGCCCCCTTTGTGCCGACGGGACACTGGCCGGGCATTTGCACGCGGCGGCGTTCGCCTATCGGCCGGTGCGCAAAGGGCGGATCGGACTGCAGGAAACGGTGGCCGGATTGTTCGAGACTGAACACGTGGCAGGCGTGCTGCACCTGGTGCCGGACTGGCGTGAACTCACAGGCATGGGGGAAAGCCGGTTCATCCGCGGTGCCTGCTGGTGTGTGGCGGCTGTGCCGGCGGGCGGCGAGTGACGCGGACGAAGCGGCGCGTGCAGGCATTGAACATGTTGATGGGAAGATCCGTGGAATGAACCTGTTGCTGGGAGCATGGACGATCGGGCTGATCATGGCACTGCTGGCCGTCGGCGTGTTCATCAGTTTCCGCGTCTTCGGCATGGCCGACATTACGGTGGATGGTTCCATCACGCTCGGCGCGGCTGTGGCGGCCGTGTTGCTGGTGCGCGGCATCAATCCGGTGCTGGCGACTCTGTGCGGTTTTCTGGCCGGTATGGTGGCCGGCACGGTGACAGGGGTGATGTGCACTCGGTTGCGCATCAACCCGCTGCTGGCAGGAATCCTCACCATGACGGCATTGTACTCGGTCAACCTGCGCATCATGGGCAAGAGTAATGTGTCCCTGGCATCGGCCCGAAGCCTGGGAAGTTGGTGCGAGACGTGGGGCGAGCGCTGGTTTCACGGCTCGCAGGTGCCGGTGGCCGGATATGTCGCCGCGTCGCGTGACGTGGCGATGCTGGCCGCCATGCTGATCGCGGTGTCGTTCGTGAGTCTGTTGCTGTATGCCTTCTTCAAGACGCAGTTGGGCACGGCGATGCGTGCGGCTGGGGACAGTCCACAGATGGTTCGGGCGTTGGGGGGCAGTGTCGAGAACTATCAGGTGATCGGGCTGGCCCTGTCGAATGGTTTGGTGGCGTTGTCCGGGGCGCTCTTGGCGCAGTACCAGGGGTTCTCCGACGCGCAGATGGGGATCGGCATGGTGGTGTGGGGGTTGGCGAGCATCATCATTGGCGAGGCTCTGACCGGTGGCCATAGCCTCGGGTTGGCCATTGTCGGCAGCATTATGGGGTCAGTCCTGTTCCGGTTGGTGGTCGCTCTGGTGCTGCGCTGGGGGTTGAACCCGAATGACCTCAAACTCATCACGGCCGTGTTTGTGCTGGTGGCCCTGGTGCTGCCGCGGTTGCTGCAACGCCGCAAGGCCGCGGCGACAGCGTAGGAGCGCGGGTACGTCGGTTAGTGCCATTGGGAGTGTGGTTTAGTCCATGAGTGTCATGCTTTCCCTCAACGCGATCCGCAAGACGTTCAACCCGGGCACGGCGAATGAGGTGCGGGCGCTGCGCGGCGTCTCCCTGGAGATCGAGGCGGAGTCCTTTGTCATCGTTGTGGGGAGCAACGGTTCCGGCAAGTCGACTCTGTTGAATGCCGTGGCCGGGAGTTTCCTGCTGGACGAAGGCAGTATCACCATCGCGGGTCAGGAGGTGACCCGCTGGCCGGAGCACCGGCGCGCGAAGTTGATAGGGCGCGTGTTCCAGAATCCGTTCAGCGGCACGGCGCCAGCGATGAGCATTGCGGAGAACTTCGCGGTCGCCGCACGTCGCGGCCAACCGCGTGGGCTGAGTTGGGCTCTCTCGCACCGCATGCACGCGGCGATCCGTGACCGGGTGCAGGGGTTGCGCTCGGGAATGGATGACCGGCTGGACAATGCCATCGGCAGTCTCTCCGGTGGGCAGCGACAAGCACTGACTCTGCTGATGGCGACTTGGCTCGCGCCGAAACTGCTGCTGCTGGACGAACACACGGCGGCCTTGGACCCGAAGAGCGCCGACAAGGTCATTGAACTGACCCGCGAAGTTGTGGAGCGTCAGCGCCTGACCACATTGATGGTCACGCATTCGATGCAGCAGGCCGTGAACCTGGGCGACCGCCTGATCATGATGCACAAAGGCGAGGTGTTTTCCGACGTGCGCGGCGCGGAAAAGAAGCGCCTGCGCGTTGACGACCTGCTGGCGCGTTTCGATGCCGTGCGCCGTCGCGAATGTCTCGATGACAGTGCGGCGGAACTCTTGCGCAAGACCTACGTTTGAGTCTGAGCGGCCCCGTCTCGCGTGATCGGATCCGTCCGAGTGGTCGGATCCGTCTGATCTTTCGGACTCCGAGCACAAAGGAGGAACGACCATGAGGCGTTGCTGGTTCTTCACGGTGCTGGCCCTTTCGGGTTTGACCGCGCTGGCGGCAGCGCCGTGGCCACAATCGCTGTATCTCGGCAACGGCGGCCTCTGGCAGCGGCGTGTCGAGGTGCAGATCCGGAACGATTCGGATCAACCTGCCGTGGGTGAGCCGGTCATCCTGCGTGTGGGGGTTGCCGATGGTGAAGCTGAACTGGCCGGTGCCACTGTGGACGCTCTGCGGTTGTGCGACGCCAAGGGCACGGAAATGCTGTACGCCGTACTCGGCCCGGACGGGCAGAGCGTCATCCGCGGTCCTGTCCCGCCCGGCGCCACTGTGATCCTGCCCGCCGAGTGTCCGGCTGCCGGAACAGCCACATACTACCTGTACTTTGAGAATCCGGATGCCTGGCCGGTCCCGGATTTCCTCAACGGTGTGGGTGCGCTCCGCAACGGCGGCCTGGAGCAGGGCGAAGGGGATACGCCGTTTGCCTGGCAACACGACGTCAATGACGTCCAGCACCGAACGTTCTGGGTGGGAGAGAATCCGCACGCCGGCGCAAAGTCTCTCAAGACGGCAGTATCGGACGGGGCAGAACCGACGTGGATCGCCACACGCCAACACGCGCTGTACGTGACGGCCAGGGCCTCGAAGCCGGAGGCGCTGGACGTGCGCGAGGTCGGCGCGGACGCACCGTGGTGGGACGACGATCCACAAGACCAACTCACGTGGGACTACCGCGTGCCGTTGCGCGTCGTGAACCTGAGCGATAGTCCGCTGGAGGCGGTTCATGGCCGAATACCGGGTGTGCCCCGATGGCATCAAGCCCGAGCCGTCGCTGCAGTACAAGGACGGGCAGGTGGTAGCGGACTTCGCAGCCTTTGACGCGGCGGCGGCGTACTACTTCGACGTGCTGAAGTTTCCCCATGCCTACACGCCGTGGCATTTCTACCTCTTCGGCTGGGGGATCGGGCACTACGGCATCGTTCCGGTCTCGAAGATGGAGGAACTGAGGAAGGCCGGCGCCAGCATCTGGTGGACGACCGACGGGCGCCGATGCCGCACGCCACACCGTCCCTCGTGTCACGGCTTCGGCGTGGTCGGTTGCAGCACCTCCAGTTCCCGCAGCAGGGCCTCGGGGATCTGCAGCCCCACCGCCTGGGCGTTCTCCAGGTTGATCATGCGCCGGACGCGCTGTGGCGGGGCGAAGGGAATGTCTGCCGGGCTCCGGCCGCGCATGATCAGGGCGGCTTTCTGGGCGGTTTCGCGGCCGATGTCCACGTAGTCGCGCGCCACGCAGATCATCCCTCCTTGGTGCAAGGCGTTGGTCGTGAAGCAGAAGACGGGCAATTTGGCGCGCTTGGCGCAGTTGCCGAGGCTCACGAAACTGGAGTCCGTAATGTTGTCGATGATCTGCACCACGGCGTCGATATTGCGGCTGCAGAGAGCCAGTGCGGCATCGGGGAACTCGGACGCGGTGCTGACCGGGATGGCATCCAGGGTGATGCCTTGTTTCTCGAGTTCTTCCAGGACCTTGTCTTTGTTGTGGATGGAATTGATCTCCGCGGGGCAGAACAGGGTGCCGACCCGCGTGAACTGCGGAAAGTGCGTCTTCAGCAGTACGGCCATGTCGCGGTAGGCGCCGATGGTGTAGACTCCGGTCACGTTTGGGAGGTGATCGGTATCCGTCTTGCCCGCACCGATGACAAACGGATTAGCCACGAACGTGAAGACCAGCGGTGTGTCCTTGATCTTCTGAATGGCCACCTGCAAAGTAGGAGTCGAGAGGATCACGAACAGGTCACCCCCTTCGGCCTGGGCTGCGTCAAGCACGCCGGGCAGTGTCGCCATATCGCCCTGAGCCGAGCGGCGGCGCAGCGTGAAATCGCGCCCGTCGACGAGGCCGGCCTCTTTCAGGCCGACCATAAACCCGCGCAGGGACTCTTCGGCGCCGGGCGACTCGTTGTACTGCACCAACTGCAGGCGCCAGGTCTTGGCCAGCGGCGCGGGTGGCTGTGGTACGACCGGGGCCTGCGCCTCCGGTTTCACGTTGGTCCGGACGCTGCCATCCTCCTCGATGATCAGTCCGGCGCGGCTGACATACTTGGGCGGGAACGTCCAAGGATCACGCAACCCCTTCAGCGTCTGGTGGTTCAGTTGGATCTGTTCGGGCATCCGGTCGTGGACCGGAATCGTTGCCGGATCGGCGCCCCCGAGGATGTCTGCGGCCATGAGACCGACGGCCTTGCCAACTTCCGTGTAACTTGCGCCGACATCGAGCAACGCGCCCTTTCGCACCAGGCCGCACGTATTGGTGAACACCGGCACACGAGCCTTTCGTGCCGCCTGAACCAGTGACTCGAAGGCGTTCTGTACCGTCACGTCGCCGCCGGTCCAGAGCGCCTGTGCGCCGCGCGCTGTCAGAGAATCACCAGCCTCCATGACGTCACGACTGCTCTCGATGTTGGCCTCGAGCAGCGTGATGCCGAGTTCCGCACAGATGGCCCGACCGCGTATGACGCACGCCTGGGAATTGGCTTCGGTCGGATTCCAGGCGGTACCGACCACCTTCAGGTCCGGCCACAGGTCGCGCGCGGCGTGGAACGCCCTGGCGACAGGCTGGAATGTGCCCATTCCAGCCAGGTGCCGCGGTTTTTCGGTCGAATCCATCCGCTGGATGCCGACCCCGGCGCCGGCGGGGTCGGTAACTGCCCCGAATACGTGAACGGCACGACCGTCTTTGTTGGCATGGGCGACCACTTGGAGGCAGAGGGTGCTGACCGTAATGACCAATGGGTAGGAGCCGTCGGTGATCTGCTTGGCAATCGTGTTGGCGGTCGGCAGGTCACTTTCCGCGTTGAGCCGCAGGATGCGTATCTGCTCGCCATTGCGGTAGCCGCGCTCGGCAAGCCCGTCGATGACCCCTGCAGCAGTGTCGTCCAGAATCGAACTGGAGTTGAACTGAAAGAGCGGGATGGTCTGAACAACTCTTGGCGGTGCGACCTTTGAGTTGCCGGGACGTGTGGCGCGGGGTGTCGAGCGTCGGTCCGCCAGCAGCAGCACGGCCGAGGCGAGAGCGATCAGAATTGTCCCTAAGGCAAGACGCTGGACGGTGTGCCACATGGGCAGGATTCTCTCCTCGTGACGGCTCAGGGCGCCTTCTTCAGCATGGCGTCCAGAGATTCGTGAATCGGGATGATGGCGTCGAGCCCCGTCATGCTGAAGACGCTGCGCGCCATGCCGGTCAGGCCGCACACCGCCAGGGTGCGGCCGCTGGCCTTGAGGTGCTCGCCCAGCTTGAGAATGCTGCGTATCCCGGCACTGCTGATGTAGGTGATGCCTGACGCGTCGAGGGCGACCCGGAGGACGTCGTTGCTCTGGGGCAATTCGGCGCACTGCTGAGTGAACGCCGGAGCCGTCGCTGTATCCAGCCTGCCGCGCACGGTGATGTGCAGCACATCCTGAACGGTGCGAGTCGTGATTTCCATGGCAACGGTCTCCCTGCTGTGGCCGGAAAAAAGAGACTATCCGAGAGAAGAGCAAAACCAGAGGATAGCCGAATCTCAGGTTTTGTCAAGATTGGCAGGGCAGGGCAGTGTGGTGTGGGGCACGGCCCTCCGCTGGGGGGGCTCACCCCAGCAAGAGCCAGCCGAGATCGGCCGGATTCGCGGCGCCGTGGGTGAGTCGGCTTTCGAGCGGGTGTCGCTCCATCCAGGAGAACACGGCGCCGCTCCCGGGCAGAGCGGCGTGCCGTTCCAAGTCGACACGCATCGGTCGCACGGTCGCCTTGTCCGGGCGCAGGCGCGCAAGCGGAATCCGTACGGTGGCCGACCATTCACTCTCTGTGCGCTGAACGACTGATGTCCAGGCGCTGTCGCCGCACAGGTCGTACGCGTCGGAAGCGGAGACCGTGCCGTTTGCATTGACGACGTACCACTGACACGGCCAGAGCCGTCGCGGTTCGATGAGGATCTTGACCGTCTCGACCGGGAAGGAGTCAAGCTTCGCTGGGCTGGCCAGGACGCAGCGCACGGCGACGTGCAGGGCCTGGTCGTCGTGGCAGGCTTTCCAGAAGGTCCTCACGCCCGGAGCGCTCTGGCTGGCGTCGACACGCTTGCCGTCCCGGACCTGCAGCTCGGTCTCCGGCAATCCTTCCCACACAGGGCCGGTGTACTTGCCGTCCAGGGGCGGTGCGGCGCCGACGCGGTGACTGCGGTGGGTGGGGCCTTGCGGTTGCTGGCCGGTGTAGGCCGGCCAGAGCGGTTCGCCGCGCCGGATCTGGCGCGCCACCTCCGGGAACTCCTCGTCCAACAGCCGCTGGAGTTGCTGCATGCGCCATTCGATCTTGGCGGGGAAGTACTTGTAGCCTTCCGCCTCGGAATGGAACCCGAGCCGCGAGTCGCCTTTGCAGAGCTCGAGCAACTCGGCATCGCGGACCCGTTCGCGTTTCACAATGCGCTTCATGGCGGCGAGGAGTTTCTTCTGTTCCGCCTGCGGTTTCCACGGCAGTTCTTCACGCATGGCGTAGAAGCGCATCATGTTCGCGGTGCTCTCGAACTGGATGCCCAGCGCCGCAGCGACGCCGATGTCGCGGCGGCGTTCCTCGTTGTGCGCGTAGCGGGGCAGCATCTTCTTTAGGATGTCCACGCCGCGGTTCCAGTGCCGCGACATCTCGCCGCAGAGGAAGAGGATTTCGTCCAGCGTATGCGTGTAGTAGAAGCACTCCCCGATGCGGTCGCCGCTGGCGGGGTAGGGTACCTGGGTCTGGTGCGATGCGATCTGCCACGAGGGCATGATGAGTTTGTCGGCCGGTTCGAGGTGCAGCGGCCAGGTGGGTGCGTCGTGGAGTGGCCCGTACCAGCCGAACACGTGGTTCAGCGGGAAGTGGCTGTAGCCGCGCTGAAACAGCTTCCATGCGCGTGCCACGTCCTTGGCGTCATCGCCCCAGTCGCGTCGCGCCATGGTGAGCAGGAACTGGCCTTCCGTCTTCGGGAACGGCGCGAAGGCGAGTTCGCCGGCGGACTTGTTCATGACGCCGGGGTAGTTGCCGAAGTACCAGCACTGCATGACGCCGCTCACGCCCAATTCGTGCATGGCCTTGTACTTGCGGTACAAGTGTCCGGGGACGGGCACGAACGGCGCCGTGGCGACTTCGTGACTGCAGCCGACCTGCAGTTTCGCGAACATGCGGCTGCCGTTCTTCACGGCCGCCGTGGCGCAGTCCGTGAACAACTGGCTCGGGCCGATGAAGCTCAGCCAGTAGTCGAAGATACGGATCTTGCGCCCGCACTGCTCGCCGACGGCGGACGATTCGAAGTTGTGCTGCAGGATGACGCCCTGCGGCAGGCGCCCGGCCGACTCCGCCGTCATGGCGTCGCCCCACGCCCAGTACTGCCCGTACGGCCAGGAGACGCACTCGGCGGTCGGGTCGGCGGCGTGCATGCCGCGCGCCATGGCGGCCATGGTGTCGTTAAGCACGTCGTAGGGGGAACGGTCCTTGCAGCGCGGGCAGGTGATGCCCCGCGGTGCGCCGGAGTAACAGTGTGAGCCGCCCTCGCCGATGCTGATGTTGATGATGCCGCCGAGGCCGGGCACTTCGGTGAAGAGGTTGCGCATGATCTCTTCGAGGTAGGCCATGGCCGTCGGGTTGCTGGTGCAGAAGAAGTGGCGCTTCCCCCAGCACATGGTTTGGCCGAGTAGTTCGGGGTGCGCTTTCGCGGCCGGACTGTCCGACTCGATGGGGCGCGGTTCGTTGCAGTAGGTGTAGATCCGGATGCCGTAGCGGGCGCAGCGCTCGACGGTCTGACGCAGTTTGTCGAGCCGTTGCTTCGGGTCGTGGCCGTACTCGGGGATAGCCGTTTGCGCGCAGATCTCGTCGAAATGAATGGAGAGCCACAGGCCGTTGATGCCTTCGTGGGCGAGGCGGTTCAGGTACTCGTCCGGGTAGTAGTCCACGTTGTCGGTCAGTTCGTCGCGGTTCTTGGGCGGGCGGTGGATCGGACCGAAGAAGCAGCGTGAAATGCGCGTGCGGATCACCGGACGCCGCACGACCTTGCCGAGGGGCAGGAACGGCCCGCCGGCGCGCAGCATCTGGTCTTCGAGAAAGAAGATGCCGCGGCGGATGCCCTCCGTGTCGTTGGCGAGGATGTCGCACCCTTCTGGCTTCACGACAATGCGGTAGGTCTCGTGCAACTGGGTGGCGATACGCTCGGTGCGGATGCGGAACGGACCGGTCCGGTTCACGCCGGCGACAGTCAGGAACCGGTCGAGATCGGCATAGGCCGTGTCCAGGCGCCCGGCGGTGTCGGCAAAGCCGCGCTCAACGGTGACCCCTTGGCAGAACGCGGCTTCGTTGTTCCGGGCAGCGCGCGGCGTCCACTCGATCTGGGTCCATAGCGGGCTCTTCAGTTCGTGGATGAACTTCCAGGTCACGTCCGACGGTTGCGGCGGTTCGGGAAGAAGTTGTGACACGGTGGCGGCTCCTTGTTGTGCCTGGCGGCCGGCACGGTTTCAGACGTCAGGTTTCAGGTGTCTCGGCTTCGGCCACAGACTCCGCGGAGGCACGCAGGTTTCGGGTAACAGAGTCATTTCGGGGCACTATACGCTGTCATGCCCTTGGCGTCATGGCGGATGTGTGGGTAGAACGACGCTTTGGGGGCTACCGGTATATCCCTCGGGAGGTATCAGTTGTCAGGCGGCACGGCGTCCGGACCGCCGTGCGCTGTCACGCCATGGGTGGGCGCCCTCGCTACAGTTCTATGCCCTGCGAGCCACTTGTGAGTCGATCCCCACGTCTGCCGGCCTGCCTGCGGCAACTTCACCCTTCACGTCTCTGCGGGAATCCGAAGCACGGATTAGGGGTAGCCCTGATGGCGGGTCCGCGGTGTGGCATGGACATTAGTTGTAAGAACCAGAGTGTCGTTCGGTGCCTGCCGCGTCTGCCGGCATGACTGTGAGCGAGGTCCTGAACCCAAGGAGGCAACGCATGGACATCTACGAGTTCGCACTGAACATGGAAAAGGACGGAGAGGCGCTGTACCGGGAAGCGGCGCGACAGACTCAGAACAAGGGACTGGCGGCCATCTTCACATTTCTGGCAGATGCCGAGGTGGCCCACTGCAAGGCCCTGATGGCCATGCGGCAAGGCCAGAAGCCCGAATTGACGGGAACGGTGGCGCTGGACAATGTGAAGAATGTTTTTGCTCAGGTGACGCCGGCGGGGCCGGACGCGCTCGTGGACCGTGAGCACACGGACCTGTGCGTGGCGCTGTACCGGCGGGCCTTGGACTTCGAGAAGAAGAGCGTCGACTTCTACCTGGGCAAGGCGGGAGAAGAGGGAGACCCGCGCCTGCAGGTCCTGCTGCGCAAGCTGGCCAACGAGGAGGAGCGGCACTGCTGGGTCCTCGACAACATCGTGGAACACGTTAGCCGTCCCGACCACGGCTGGATCGAGTTTGCCGAATGGCACCATCAGGAACAGTACTGACCGACCGGGAAACGCCGCGGCACACGTGGATGGGACGGGGCTGGGCCGCAGGCATCCCGGGCGCCGCGTCCGTGTGGCTGGCGGGGGAGTGTGGGTGGCGGCGCGTTTTCCGGCGCGTAGGCACGTGTACGGACGGCAAGGCCGTGCGCCCGCTCGCTGAAGCGTCGCTGCCACTGCCGCCTGAAGGCGGGACTCAGACGGAGACGCCGGAGTAACAGTCCGATTTAACCGGGCGGTTCACCGCCCGGGGGTGCTGACGCATGACGGTCAGCATTGACCCGAAGGCCGGCAACGGCTATATATAGTGTCACGTGACCGCCGGGGGTGACGAGCCGGCGCGCTTTGGCCCTGTGGGGTTCTGTGCCCGGAAGGAATCAAGGCCCTATGTCGCGAGAAGAACCTGAGCAGCCGGACGCCGTGGATGAGAACGCATTGGAGACCCGCGAGTGGCTCGATTCTCTGGACGAAGTCCTCGGGCGGGCCGGGCCGGCGCGGGTCCGCGAGCTCTTCGGCGAACTGGCCTGCCACGCGCAGGGGCGTGGCGTGCGTCTGCCCTTCACGGCGAACACGCCTTACATCAACACCATTTCAGCCGTGGAACAGCCGCCCTATCCGGGCGTCACAGAGATTGAGACGCGGATTGAGAACATCGTGCGTTGGAACGCGATGGCGATGGTGGTTCGCGCCAACCGGGAAGAAGCGGGGATTGGCGGCCATATTGCGACCTACGCCTCGGCGGCCACGCTGTACGAAGTTGGCTTTAACCACTTCTTCAGGGCGCGCACCGACACTCATCCGGGGGACTTGGTTTACTTCCAGGGCCACGCCTCGCCTGGAATCTATTCCCGGGCCTTCATGGAGGGTCGCTTGCCGGTAGAACGAATCGACAACTTCCGGCATGAACTGCACGCGAGCCCTGGCCTGCCGTCATACCCGCACCCTTGGTTGATGCCCGACTTCTGGCAGTTCCCGACCGTCTCAATGGGGCTTGGCCCGATCATGGCCATCTACCATGCACGTTTCATCAAGTACACCGAGGACCGCGGGTTAAAGACGCCTTCCGACCAGAGAATATGGGCCTTCGTCGGGGACGGTGAGACCGATGAACCGGAGACGCTCGGCGCCATCACCCTGGCGGCCCGTGAGCATCTCGACAACCTGGTCTTTGTGGTGAACTGCAACCTGCAGCGGCTGGACGGGCCGGTGCGCGGGAACGGCAAGATCATCCAGGAACTGGAAGCCGCATTCCGCGGCGCCGGATGGAACGTCATCAAAGTCATCTGGGGCAGCGACTGGGACCCGTTGCTGGCCAAGGACCGGGCGGGTTTGCTCATGAAGCGGATGGACCAGGTCGTGGACGGACAGTACCAGAAATACGTTGTTGAACGCGGCGACTACTTCCGTCGGGATTTCTTCGGCACTGACCCGCGCCTGCTGAAAATGGTCGAGCACCTGTCGGACGAACAACTGCACGGCTTGCGCCGTGGCGGGCATGACCGCGAGAAAGTGTACGCCGCGTACAAAGCGGCCGTCGAGTATCGAGGCGCCCCAACGGTCGTCCTTGCCAAGACCATCAAGGGTTACGGCCTGGGTGAGGCCGGCGAAGGCCAGAATGTTACTCACCAGCAGAAGAAGTTGAATGAACAGCAGTTAAGGGAATTCCGGGCCCGTTTTGCCATTCCGATTTCCGACGAACGGATCGACACCGTGCCGTTCTACCGTCCCCCGGACGACAGTCCGGAGATGCGTTACCTCAAGGAACGGCGTCACGCCTTGGGCGGATTCGTACCCCAGCGCCTGCCTTCCACGGCCAGACTCACCACGCCGGGCGACGAGCTGTTCGATGAGTTCCTCGCGGGGACGGAGGGACGTCCGGTCTCCACGACTATGGCAGTCGCAAGAATACTATCTAAGCTTTTGCAGGACAAGCAGATAGGTAAGTTATTCGTGCCCATCATCCCCGATGAGGCCCGGACCTTCGGCATGGAAGCCCTTTTTCGGCAGTGCGGGATCTACTCTCACCCGGGCCAGCTCTACGAACCGGTCGACAAGGAGAACCTGCTCTACTACCGGGAGGCGCGGGATGGTCAGATACTGGAGGAAGGCATCACCGAGGCGGGTTCGCTCTGTTCGTTTATCGCGGCCGGGACGGCCTATTCGAACCACGGTCTGCCGATGATCCCGTTTTTCATTTTCTACTCGATGTTCGGGTTCCAGCGTGTGGGGGACCTGATCTGGGCCGCGGGCGACAGCCGCTGCAAGGGTTTCCTGGTGGGAGCGACATCCGGTCGGACCACCCTGGCCGGCGAGGGGCTGCAGCACCAGGACGGAAACAGCCATCTGCTGGCCTTTCCCATTCCGAACTTGCTCGCCTACGATCCGGCCTACGCGTACGAAATTGCCGTGATCATTCAGGATGGTATTCGGCGCATGTACGAGGCGGGGGAGGACGTGTTCTACTATCTGACGGTGATGAACGAGAACTACCCGCAGCCCCGCATGCCCGAGGGGGTGCGGGCGGGGATACTCAAGGGCCTGTACAGGTTCCGCCAGGCTGCGGCTGGGGGCGCCAAGCACCGGGCGCAGTTGCTGGGCAGCGGTGCGATACTGAACGAAACCCTGCGGGCCGCGGATATTCTGGCCGAGCGGTACGGGGTGGCGGCGGATGTCTGGTCTGTGACCAGCTACAAGGAGTTGCACCGCGATGCGCTGGCAGCGGAACGCTGGAACACCCGGCACCCCGGCGAGCCGGAGCGGGTGCCTTACGTCACGCAGTGTCTCGGTGCCGCGCCGGGGCCGATCGTGGCCGCGAGCGACTACGTGAAGGCGCTCGCGGGCACAATCAGCCGCTGGATGCCGCGACCGTTCATCGCGCTGGGAACGGACGGGTTTGGCCGAAGCGACGGGAGAGACGCCTTGCGCAAGTTTTTCGAAGTCGACGCGAACACCATTGCCCTGGCCACGCTGGCCCAGCTTGCCCGGGCCGGCGCGATCGAACCTGGGGTCGTGAGACACGCCATGCAGGAGCTGGACATGGACCCAGAGAGGGGCGACCCGTTGACCGTGTGACGCTGTGGGTAGCGAGGAGGCGCGCGATGGCCGTTGAGCTGCGATTGCCGCAACTGGGCGAGAATATCAAGTCCGCGGACGTCGTGAATGTTATGGTGTCCGTCGGTGCGAGCGTGGAAATGGGCCAGCCCGTACTCGAAGTTGAGACCAACAAGGCTGCGGTGGAAGTGCCGGCGTCGGCAGCGGGGATAGTCGACGCCATTCACGTTGCTCCAGGGGATGAGATAGAGGTCGGCCAGTTGCTGATGACGTTGCGGGACGGCGGTAGCGCCGGCGGCGCCGTGACCGCCACGCAACCGACGGCGAGGACGTTGGCCCCGGACTCTGAGACGACGACGGCGCCTCAGCCGGAGCAGGAGCCCAAGGCTGGATCCACGAATACGAATGGGCCGGCGGGACCAGCGACACCCGGTGCTCTGACGGTTGTCACACCGATTGCGGAAACCGCGGAGAAGCTTGCGCAATGTGCCGTCGTCCCCACCGGGGCGCCATGCGTCCCGGCGGCTCCGTCCGTGCGCCGGTTCGCCCGTGAACTCGGGGTTGACGTCGCCCAGGTCTCCGGCTCGGGGCCGCACCGCCGCGTCTCCATCGACGACGTGAAGCGCCACGCCAGGGAACGGCTCCAGCAGGTCGCCGCGCGGCCTCCGGACATGTCAGCCCCGGTCTATTCGCCGCTGCCGGATTTCGGGACGTGGGGGCCGGTCCGGCGTGAGAAGATGACCCCTATCCGCCGGACGACCGCCGAGCAACTGACGCGGTGCTGGACCACCATCGCGCACGTCACGCAGTTCGACCGGGCCGACGTCACCGAGTTGGAGAGGCTGCAGAAACAGTACGCCGACAAGGCGACAAAGGCGGGCGGCAAGCTGACCATGGCCATCATGGTGGTACGGGTCGTGGCGTCGGCACTCCGGATGTTCCCGAAGTTCAACGCGTCCATCGACATGGCGCGGCGGGAAGTGATCTGCAAGGACTACATCAACATTGGCATTGCGGTGGCCACCGAGCGGGGCCTGCTGGTGCCCGTGCTCCGGGATGTGGACAAGAAGAACATGTTGCAGATTGCCGCGGAGGTGTCCGCCATCGCGGCACGAACCCGCGACGGCTCGATTCGACTGGAGGAACTCCGGGGCGGGACGTTCACCGTCACGAACCTGGGGAACATCGGCGGCTCGTATTTCACGCCGATCGTCAACTGGCCGGAGGTCGCCATCTTGGGCATGGGCCGGACGCGGACGGAGCCGGCGTTCGACGACGGGGTGTGCAAACCGCGAATCTTCCTGCCGCTGTCCTTGTCGTACGACCACCGGCTGATCGACGGCGCGGACGGCGCCCGGTTCCTGCGCTGGGTGATCGAAGCCATTGAGCAGCCGCTACTGCTGGCGCTGGAGGGATGATGGAAACGCAGATGACGCGCTTCGACCTGGTCGTGATCGGCGCCGGCCCCGGCGGGTATCCCGCGGCGTTCCGTGCCGCGGACCTGGGGATGCGGGTGGCACTGGTCGATCCGGAGCCGCACCCGGGCGGCGTCTGTCTGTACCGGGGTTGTATTCCGTCCAAGGCCCTGCTGCACGTGGCCGCCTTCCTCCACGAGGTGGAACAGGCGCCGCAGTGGGGAATCTCCCTTGGCAAACCCGAGATTGACCTCGGCAAGCTTCGGGAGTGGAAGGACTCCGTGGTGGCAAGGCTGACAGGTGGACTCGGGCAACTGGCCGAGCGCAGGAAGATCACGTTCATCCGCGGCCGCGCCCGGTTGGCGGGCCCGCACCACGTGTCGGTCCGGACGGTTCAGGGCGAGACGACCGAACTTGTTTTCGAGCATGCGCTCATCGCCACCGGCTCAGTTCCGGCGTCCATTCCCGGCGCTATTGACTCCCCGAAGGTGATGACGTCCAGCCAAGCGCTTGCCCTTGACGAAGTCCCTGAGCGCCTGCTGGTCATCGGCGGGGGGTACATCGGGCTCGAACTGGGACAGGTTTACGCCAGCCTCGGCTCCCGAGTCACGGTCGTGGAGCTGATGCCGGAGGTCCTGCCTGGCGTCGACCGCGGACTGGTCCGGTTCCTGGAGGGGCGCCTTGCCGGGCAGTTTGAGTCCATTCGTGTCAAGACCAAGGTGGTGCGGATGGAGGAAGACCGGAACGGGGTTTCGGTCTCTTTCTCAGGGCAGGAGGTCGGCCGCGACACGTTCAGCAAAGTGCTGCTGGCGGTCGGGCGTCGGCCGTGCGCAATGGAGGTAGGGGTCGAGAATACCAAGGTGTCGGTGAACGCCCGTGGGTTCATTGAAGTCGACGCCCAGCGCCGCACCGCGGAGCCCTCGATCTTCGCCGTCGGCGACGTCGCCGGCGAACCAATGCTGGCGCACAAGGCCACGCACGAGGGACTCGTGGCGGCGGAGACCATGGCGGGCCGACGGGTCGCGTTCGAACCGCAGGCGATCCCCGCGGTGGTGTTCTCAGACCCCGAAGTAGCATGGTGCGGACTGATGGAAGACGACGCTCGGCGCGAAGGGCGGAAGGTGCGCGTGACGACCATGCCATGGGCCGCCTCCGGGCGGGCCACAACGCTGGCACGGACCGATGGCGTGACCCGACTCGTAATGGATCCGACCGACGGTCGCATTCTCGGGGTCGGGATTGCGGGACGCAACGCTGGCGAGCTTCTTGCCGAGGCCGTGCTGGCTATCGAGATGGGGGCTGTGGCCGACGACTTGGCGTTGACCGTTCACGCGCACCCCACGCTCTCGGAAACGCTGATGGAGGCTGCTCAAGCCTTCGCAGGCCACAGTACCCATTTCCTGGGGAACCGGTAAGGTGTCGGGCGGAAGGCGCGGGCGATTCCCGCCGCCGCCCGGCTCGTCCGTGCGGGGCGCCGATTGGGGGGGAAAGGGGGTGTCGCGCCCCCTTTCCCCCCCCCATCGATCGCCCCACTGCCGCAAGGGCAGTGGCGGCGCGAGCCGGCCAGTAACCCGATAGGTATGACCGGCCGGTCCGCCAGCCGGGACGGGCTGACGCATTACAGTGCCTGGCTTCTCTGGCTTGAAAAAGCCCATTGCCCGTGGTCCATTGTCCATGGTTCCCAGTTGCGCGTAGCACTACGTTCACACCTGACGCCTGGCGTTCAGACGAGGCCCGGAGCGGAGAGGATGAGAAGACGTGAAAAAGGTTGCGCTGATTTCGGACCTGCACTCCAACCTCGAGGCCCTCGAGGCGGTGCTCCGACACATCGCCGATCAGGGCGATGTGACATCGATCTACTGCCTGGGGGACGTGGTGGGGTACGGTCCAAACCCGGCAGAAGTGATCGACCTGGTCCGGGAGCACTGCGAGTTCTGCCTGATGGGGAACCATGACATGGCGCTCACGGGCATGCCGCTCGGGTTCAGCGGCATGGCCGCCCAGGCCATCCGCTGGCAGCGGCAGATGCTGGAACCGCGCGCCGATTCGCAGGTGCGAGTCCGGGAGCGGTGGGCATTCATCGCAAGTCTCGCCGAGCAAGAGAGAATCGGCGACGATTGGTTTGTCCATGCTTCGCCCCGGCATCCAGTCACCGAGTACCTCCTGCCGTGGGACGTCCAAGGCGACCCGGCGAAACTGAACGAGGCCATGGCGCTCGTCACCGGGCATTGTTTTGTCGGACACACGCACATGCCTGGGGTCTTCACAACCGGGCCACGGTTCCAGTCCTCCGCGGAACTGCACAACGAATACGTGTTCGCCCCCGGGCAGAACGCAATCGTGAACGTCTCCAGTGTCGGCCAACCGCGCGATCGCGATCCGCGCGCCTGCTACGCCACGGTGACCGACGCGGGCGTGACTTGGTGCCGCGTCGAGTACGACATTGAGAAGACCATCGCGAAAGTCATGGCCATCCCCGAACTCGACGCGCGTTGCGGACTTCGCCTGCGGGACGGACGGTGAAACATACGCGCCGCCGCGCCGGTGTTACCTCAATTGCGATGCCGCGAAGTCCCAGTTTTCCAGGTGATCCAGGAAGACTTGGAGGAAATCCTTGCGGCGGTTCTGATCGTCGAGGCAATAGGCGTGCTCCCAGACGTCACAGGTGAGGGCGCGGCGTGGCTGCCCCACAGGCAACGGCCAACCCGAGGAACAAGGGCAATACCAACCCCGCGAATCGAAACTCGACAAGGCTCGGGATGGCGCGGGCGGAGGGCCGCCCGCAGTACTGTCGGTCAGGCAAGGCGGTCTGGGCTGGCACCGCGACCTACCCGGCGTCACTCTGCTTGCACAGGTCGTTTCATCTTCTGTCACGCGCATGCTGTCAAAGCACTTGCGACACACGACACGGGAAAGTTGTGCATCTGGGCGCACCTGTTGCCGAAGCGGGTCAGGGTCTTCGCGGTCGCGATTCGGGGTTCCCCCGATATCGCGCCGGCCCGGGTCCCTGTAAAGTCGGGTGGTATGAGGAACGCCGTATGACGTTCGAGTCCCGGCGTTCGTGGGCCGCGGCGCGGCGCAGGTGCATCGGGGATGTGCAGTATACCACCAGGAGAAAAGAACGATGGAACGGGTGGCGGACACAGTAGGGACGCAAGCCGGGGGGTGCCGGGGGGTGGACTTCGTTTTGCGCGTCGACCGCGGGATGCGGGTGTACGTCGCGGGCACCTTCAACGACTGGGACCCGCGGCAGATCAGGCTGGAGGAGACCGACGGCACGGGCGCCTACAAAGCGACGATCGAACTGCCGCGAGGCCGGCACGAGTACAAGTTCGTGGTGAACGGGGTCTGGCATCCTGACCTGAACTGCCCGCATTGGACGCCGAACGCCTTCGGGTCGCTGAACAGTGTCGTGGTGGTATGACCCGAAGGACAGCGAACTTACCGTTTCGCGCCACCCACTTGGGAGATCACACGATGGCGGTCGATAGGGAGAAGTTCAGGACCGGGATTCCGGTGCTTGACCAGCAGCGTGATCAGCTTCTGGACACGATCGAGAGATTGCTCGACCTGTGCAAGAGGGGACAGATTGCCGAGGGGACGCTGGAGGCAGAGGCCGGGGCGGTCATCGACTACGCCGTGGAACACTTTGACGCCGAGGAGTACCTGATGCAACTGGCGCAGTACCCCTACTTCGCGCAGCACGTGTCCAAGCACGACGAATTCCGCGACCAGATTGAGACCGTCCTGGTTGAACTGCGAACGTGCCGCTGGGGCGAGGTCGGCACGCTCCGTCTGGCGACGTTTCTGGTGCAATGGTTCTGCCAGCACGTGCAGGCACACGACGTGAAGCTGGCGACGTTTTTGAAGGCGATGATCCTGGAGGAACCCTCGGCTTCCGAGGCATTGGCGGCCCGCTCGCCGGCCACCCGGAGTTGGCTATGCCGGATGCTCTGTGGGCAGGCGGGGTTGCGGGAACTTGTGGCGCAGTCCGAATGGGTTGGGTAGCGATGGGCAATCGGCTGGCGCGTACGCAGGTGGCATCGCGCGGCTGTTGCGGGTGGGGACGGCAGGTGCCGCCACCCGGATACAACAAGAAGAGGAGGAATCGCGATGAGTAAGGCTGTCATGGAGGCAGGGATCGGGACGCTGTCGAAGGTTGACCAGTGGCGGAGTCCGCAAGCCCCGAGGACGGCCCGTCAGAAGCCGCCGAATGGCATGCCCAAGGTTCATGCGACTGCGCCCGTGGCGGCGCCGGTTGCGAGCAAGAAGCAAGTGGTGTTCCGGTTCTCCGCCGAACCGGGTAGCACCGTGTACTTGGCTGGGACGTTCAACAACTGGAAACCCGGGCAGCTCAAGCTGGAGGAGGCCGACGAGAAGGGGGTCTATCAGGCAGCCCTCCGGCTTCCTCAGGGGAAGCACGAGTACAAATTCATCGTCAACGGCGTCTGGTGTGCGGATCCGAATTGCAGCGATTGGGTGGCCAACCCGGTGGGCACCCTGAACAGCGTCGTCGAGGTGTGACTCGAATGACAACCAAATCAAGCGGCTGCCTCGCCAGGGTGGTCGCCAGGTCTCCCGGCCTGGCGGAGATCTGAGGCGTTCCGGGAAGCCACGCATGTGAGGCCGCCTGGGTGCCACCTTGTCGGGGCGTTGACAGTTCCATGTTTGCGCCGTCTCCATCGCTTGGCGTAGGTTGGGTGGCCACAGGCACGCACCGAGGAGTCGACCATGACGTGCAGTCTTGCAGAGATGAAGTGTGTCCCCTGCAGCGGCGGGATCGCGGCGCTCCAGGGGGAACAACTGGATGCGCTGGTTCGGCAGCTCGGGAACGGGTGGACCGTTGTTGCCGAGCACCATCTGCAGAAGGAGTTCAGGTTCACGGCACACTAACAGACGGGCGGCGCTCTGGCGACACCGGCGCCAAGGAGACGGATCATGCGGCTTGCGGCGATCCCACGGTTGATCATATCACCGGCGGCGCCGGTCATGCTGGCGCTGTTGTGCGCGGGTTGCCAACTCCGTCGGCCCGGCCTCGCGGAAACAGGAGGAAAGGCGATGACAACTGCACCCGAAGAGCGTTCGAGTCTCGTGACCATGAAAGGGAAGCCGGTGACTCTGCTCGGGACGCCGGTGCGGACGGGTGACAAGGCGCCCGATTTCCGCGTGGTGGATGCGATGTTCGCACCCACGCGGATGACGCAGTTCCGGGGCAAGCCTTGCCTCATCAGTGTGGTGCCCAGCCTGGACACCGGAGTGTGTGCGCTGCAGACGAAGCGGTTCAACGATGAGGTGCAACGTCTGCCGCCGGACCTGGTGGTCATGACGATCAGCATGGACCTGCCGTTCGCGCAGAAGCGCTTCTGCGCGAGCGAGAAGGTGGACCGGATCCGGGTCCTGTCCGATCACGTGTGGCGCGAGTTCGGACTCAACTATGGCGTGCTGATCAAGGACATGGGTCTGCTGGCGCGGTCGGTCTTTGTCATCGACGGCAACGGGACGGTGGCCTACGAGGAGATCGTGCCCGAGATCTCGCAGCACCCCGACTACGACGCCGCGCTGGCGGCGTGCCGCCGGGTTGCGGCGGGGTCAGGTCAGGCGTCCGGCGGTCAGCGGCGGCAGTAGGCAACCGGGGCCGCGAACGGAGAGGCGGCGCGGCCGGGAGGGGGCGCGGGCAGACCTATCATGCCAACGATGCCGGCGTCTGCCGACGCTGTGGGCGGCGATGTCCTCGCCCAGAGCGCGGACGTTCTCAGCCGCAACGGGCGGGTCGTATCGATCGTGGACCCCGACGGCGTTCGCGGGCTGAACGAGCGCGGCGTCAACGCTCAGTTCGTCTTCGTCAGACCGGAACCGACGGAACTGAGCACTCTGGCGGCCATGATTGAGGCGAGGCGTCTGCGCACCTTCGTCTCGGCGACATTCCTGCTCGAGGAAGCGCCTCAGGCACTGGAACTGAGCCAGGCAGGGCATGTCCGGGGAAAAGTGGCCTTACTGGTGTCGGTCTAGTGCTCGGTCGCCAGAAGTCACCCCGCAATTGCGCGCAATGGTCCGCACCTTCCCA
>MHBL01000407.1 GCA_001803235.1 Lentisphaerae bacterium RIFOXYA12_64_32 | reverse complement strand
TGGGAAGGTGCGGACCATTGCGCGCAATTGCGGGGTGACTTCTGGCGACCGAGCACTAGTGGCATTGGAAAGCCCCCCCCCTCAACTCAAGACGCTCTGCCGCTGTTCACTCGGGCAGGCGGTGGGTGCGGCGGTAGGCGGTGGCGGTCATTCCGGCGACCTGACGGAAGACGCGCGAGAAGTAGAGCGGGTCGGGGAAGGCGCAGGCCCGGGCGATGTCCGCCACGGACTCGTGCGTCTCCACCAGCAATCGGCAGGCGTGGCGCACCCGCAGGCGGGTCATGTAATGGTGCGGTGACACTCCGACCAGGCGCTTCCACTGTCTCCGGAACGTGACCTCGGAGAAACCGGCCTCGCCCGCGAGCGCCGGGAGGTTGAGCGGTTTCAGGAAGTCCCGCTCCACTTGAGCGCGCAGAGCCCGGACCGCCGCAGCCCGTCGGTCCTGTTCCGGGTGCGCCTCCCCGAGTCGGCTCTCCAGAGTGAGGCGCTCGAGCAGACGGTCGATGCGGTCCGCGCACCCTGGCGTGTCCAAGGCCTGGCGCAGGTCCTGCAGTTCGTGCAGCCCCTCGCGCAAGTCAGCCCCATCCCGCAGATACCACACCGGCCTGTCCGGGCGGACCAGGCGCCTGTGGCCCAGTTCCGCCACGCAGTCGGCATCATAGATGACGTACAGCTCCTCCCAAGTCTCGTGTGGACCATAACGCACCGGTTCGCCCGGCCACTGAGTGATGGCGCAGGGGGCAAGTACCGGCCACTGGCGGTCGCGAAACGTGTACAGACCCTCTCCCTGCAGAATGAACGAAATGTTTATGCTCGGGAAGACGCGGTCAATCCATTGCCTCTTTTCCGGGATGTGACCGATGGCGCTAACTCGGCATGGATGCGGGAAAAGCCGGCGTACCGGCCGCAGGTGCATGACGAAACCGGCGTCGGCGGAGACCTTAACTGAGTTGACCATTTTGTCCATAAGTATGAATGTATTCTCCATTGTCCGGTGCGCAACCGCGGGTATCGTAAAGTGCAGGTAACTATTCCGGTTGCTTAGGCTGAAGGCGGAAGGCGATAACGGTCCGAATCGAGCGAACCAAGGCCACGAACCAGCTTGAATGCGCAGGGTCTCGTATGTCCCCGCCTGATTCTTCCTTCAGCCTAGGTCCCTACAGCCTATCCACCTATAGCCTACCCGAGTAGTTACGAATGCAGCAGGTACTCACGTGTTCGGTGTTCAGGTATCAGCGGGAAAGGTCAGGCGCATGAAAAAAGCATTGGTGGTAAGGGGCGGTTGGGACGGTCACCAGCCCATACAGACGTCGGATCTCTTCATTCCCTTCCTGCGCGAGAAGGGGTTTGAGGTCACGGTTTCCGACACTCTGCAGAGCTACACGGACGAAGCGCTGATGAAGTCCCTGGCGCTGATCGTGCCGTGCTGGACCATGGGCGAGATCAGCCGTGAACAGTCGGCAGGATTGCTGGGCGCCGTGAAGAGCGGCGTTAACATTGCCGGCTGGCACGGCGGCATGGGCGACTCATTCCGCCAGAACACCGAGTACCAGTTCATGGTCGGCGGCCAGTGGGTGGCGCACCCCGGCGGCATCGTCGAGTTCGAGGTCAACATCGTCGATCACGACGACCCGATCACGGCGGACATCCGGGACTTCAAGATGAAGTCCGAGCAGTACTACATGCACGTGGACCCGGGCAACGAGGTGCTGGCCAGCACGCGTTTCGACAGTGCGGTAGGGGGCATGCTGTGGATCAACGGGTGCGTGATGCCCGTGGTGTGGAAGCGCGCCTACGGCAAGGGCCGCGTGTTCTACACCTCGCTGGGTCATGTCGCCAAAGACTTCGAGGTGCCCGAGGCGCGCCTGATCATGCAGCGCGGCATGCTGTGGGCCGCTGGCGACCTGGGGTGCTGCGGTCCGGCCTGAACACTGAACCCCGAACACCGTGACACGCACCTGCACACCTGGCGACGGTTTAGCCCGCGAGGACGCGGGCGCTCCAGGGTGCACCGTCCGCGCAGGTGTTGTGTCGAGTGTCGAGGGGGGATTCCCTGAACCCTGAACACGCCCCCCTGAACAGGTACGATCAAAGAAAGGCGTCACCATGGACAAGATCAAGGTTGGAGTCATCGGTTGCGGCAAGATCAGTGGCGCCTACTTCAAGCGGCTGCCGCAGTTTGAGATTCTGCAGGTCAAGGCTTGTGCGGACCTGGACGTGGAGCGTGCCCGGGCCAGCGCCCAGGAGTTCCAGGTCCCGGTGGTCTGCACGGTGGACGAACTGCTCGCGGACCCGGAGATCCGGATCGTCGTTAACCTGACCATCCCCAAGGCGCACCACCCGGTCTCCAAGGCCTGCCTGTTGGCGGGAAAGAGCGTCTACGCCGAGAAGCCGTTGACGGTGACCCGCGAGGAAGGCCAGGAGTTGCTCAATCTGGCGGACGCCAAGGGGTTGCTGGTGGGGTGCGCGCCGGACACTTTCCTGGGCGCCGGCATCCAGACCTGCCGCAAGCTCATCGACGACGGCTGGATCGGCGAGCCGGTGGCGGCGACCGCATTCATGCTCTGTCGGGGCCATGAGTCCTGGCATCCGGACCCGGAGTTCTACTACCAGATCGGCGGCGGGCCCATGTTCGACATGGGACCCTACTACCTCACCGCTCTGGTCAACCTGCTTGGCCCCGTGAAGCGGGTCACCGGTTCGGCCCGTATCTCCTTCCCGGAACGTGTCATCACCAGCGCCAAGAAATTCGGCAAGCGCGTGCCGGTCGAGGTCCCGACTCACGTCGCCGGGGTCATGGAATTCCGCAACGGCGCCATTGGCACGATCATCACCAGTTTCGACGTCTGGGGCCACACGCTGCCCTTCATCGAGATCCACGGTTCCCGCGCCTCGCTGCTGGTGCCCAACCCCAACACGTTCGGCGGGCCGGTGAAGATCCGGTCCGGACATGATCCGGAGCCGCAGTGGCGCGAGATTCCGCTGACCCACGTCTACCACGAGAACTGGCGCGGGATCGGGGTTGCCGACATGGCCTACGCCATCGCGTCCGGCAGGCCGCACCGTGCCAGCGGGCAGCTTGCCTATCACGTTCTCGACCTCATGCACGGGTTCCACGACGCCGCCGCCGCCGGACGCCACGTCCGGATCCGCAGCACCTGCCGTCGGCCGGAGATGCTCCCCGTCGGCCTGCGCGAGGGGCAATTGGACGGTTGAGACCCCGGGCCGTGCATCCCGCGCGGAGCGCCAGGGCGCTCATTGCGCCGTGAGGAACTGCGACCGGTACGCCGTTGGGGTCATTCGCTTGTGGGCCGTGAAGCAGCGCGAGAAGTAGTAGACGGTGGCGAACCCGCAGGCGGACGCAATCTCGCTGACCGTCTGCGAGGTCGTCTCGAGCAGTTCGCCGGCGCGCTGCAGCCGGATGGCCATCATGTACTCCAAGGGCGCGAAGCCGGTCGCGCGGCGGAACACGGCGTGGAAGCGGCTGGGTGACAAACCCGCCAACCGTGCGAGGTCCGCCCGACTCAGGGGTGCGCTCCAGTGCGCGTCAATGTGGGCGAGCACGCGCACGACCCGTGCATCGCGTGCGGCGGGGTGTGCGTCCAACGGCACGGCGGCGTGCACACTGATTGCTTCGAGCAGCGCGTAGCCGAACATCCGTTCATAGCGGAAAGCAACGGCGTGGTCTACCGTCTTTACAAAGAGAGGCGCTTGCAGAACCCCTGCAAGCGCCGGTTTCAGGTTTCAGTGTTCAGGTTTCAGGAATGCGTAACTGCGTGCGGTTGAGCGAGATATTTTCCGACACCCGAAACCTGACACCTGAACACTCCGCATGTAAAACAGGGTTTTGCAAGCGGCTGAAGAGCCAGAATCGCCCGTAACGGCGCACTCCGGATGGCAGAAGAGCGGGTTGAAGTTTCAGTCAGAGTAGGATTGGAGTACAAATCCATGGAGAAGGCAATGGAAACGGCGATCGCGATCCCGGAAAAGGAAACGCTGCACAACCGGGGCGGCGGCTTGCTCTACGGCGAGGAACAAGCCGCGGTGTGCGGTGCGGCTGGGAACGGCAAGCACGATCTGGTTGCGAATGTGGGCCTGGTGCGAAACCTGAAATCCCACATCTACTGGACAGGGACCGCTGCCACGCCCTACACGGACCGTAACGCCTGGATGTTCGATGCCCTGTTCGGATTCCAGAACTTCTACAACCAGAACGACATGTTGTGCGCCTGGGCGGTTCACGACGGGAATGTCGCCGGCACGCTGCCAAAGCCGTCCGCGGCGAGCAGCGGCGCGTTCCCGCCGGCCATCACCGACCCGTATTTCACCAACGCGGGGCCGAACGGCGGTCCCCGCGGCATGAACCCGTACTACCACGGCCGCGGCATCTTCAGCTATGACTCGACGCGGCTCGCGGTGTCGAAGCCGGGCGGCGGCGCGGACGTCACCGTGGGGGCGCGGTACGCCGGCGGCAGCATGCTGGGGGAAGCGCTGAATGGCCGGCTCGGCGGCCTGGCCGTGTTCCGTCGCGCCCTGACCGACGAGGAAATGCTGCGCCTGCACACGGCCGCGCACCTCGATGCACTGTGACCAACGCCGGATTGACGGTGCGCCGCCCAAGAGCCGCTGCCGTATCACCCCGGGGCCGGCGGCATTCTTGAAACTCAGCCCGGCAGGCGGTAGACTCGTGTGTGAGGAATGTCGCCGGCGCCGGTGCCTGGATTCGGACTCGTGGAGGACGTGTATGGGGTACGGACTTGTCTCGGCTTGGGCGCGTGCGTGTCGTCTTGCCGCTTCATGGGCGGTCGGTGGAGTGACCGCCGTGCTGCTGTGTGGGCTGTGCGGTGCATGTTCGCGGCGGTCGTCGCCGCCCGTCAAGGCGCCATCTGGCCCCGAGCCGGTGAGCGTGGTGGCCACGGTGGCGGGAGAACCGATCTCCGTCGACGAGTTCCGCGACGCGCTCGAGCGCTACGGGCGGCAGCGTGGTCGTCTGCTCGCCACACCTGCGGAGCGCCGCGAACTGCTGGAGTACCTCATTCGGGAGCAGGCCGTTGCGCACCGTGCGAAGGCGGCCGGGTACGACCGGGACCCTGAACTCGTCGCCGAGTTCGAGCGGCTGGTGTCGAACAAGTACCGCGAAGACCGGATGCGCGCGCTCGGCGCCAACATTGAGGTCAACGACGACGAGGTTCGGCGCTGCTACGATGAGCACCGGGGCGAGTACACCATCCCGGAGCGGGTTCGGGTGGCATTGCTGTTCTTCCCGATCGCGGTGGCGGCGGGGGCCACAGGCCGGGACGAGGCCCTGGCCACGGCGACCAAGGCGCGCGGGGACGCGGTGGCCCTGGCGTTGGATGTGCGCGGGTTCGGTCCGCTGGCGCAGCAGTACGCGGCCGATCCGGCCCGGCGCCATGTGGGCGGCGACATCGGCTGGCTGCAGCGCGGCGCGACTCCGGGCCGGTGGCCGGCCGCCGTGCAGGAGGCAGCGTTCGCACTTCAGGCGCCGGGTGACGTCAGTGCGCTCGTCCCGACCGAGGATGGCTTCTATCTCATCCGTTTGATCGCACGTGAACCCGAGCAGCAGCGCTCGCTGGATGTGGTGAAGAACAACATCCGGTACGACCTCCTTCACAAGAAGCGGAACCAGGTCCGAGAGGCGTTCGAGGCGGAAGTGAGGGCCGGCCTTGACATACAGATCAACGAACCGGTGCTGAAGTCCGTTGCGCCCCTGGCCGGCAAGGACGAGGGCGCGGTGCGGGCCCTGCCGGCGCTGCCGGACTCGGGCGCGGCCAAGCCAGCGTCCGGGACCGATGCCGAACGGCCGCGCTGAACGGCAACCCTGTCGAGAACCTTGCTTTCCGCAATTCGCGACGCCCTGCACAACAGCGGCCGGCGGCTGGCTTTGTCGCCAAGGGCGACACGCGTGTCCAGCCCAGGGTTGGCAAACCCTGGGATTCGGTGTGACCCAAACCGATTTCACCCCAACGGGGTGCTGCATGCCGGACCACGGTGGCCAACACAGGCGCCTCGCCGGCGCGTCCCCTTCAAGGCGCGTCCCCTTCAAAAGGCGCGTCCCCTTCAACGTCCCCTTCAAGGTATGGACGGGTGCGGTACCACCCCCCCGCCCTGGACGCCAGGATGCGCCTGTTCGTAGTGGGCTCGCAGTGCGCGGAACGAAGTGGAGCGCCAAGAGCCCATCCGGGGCGTTGCGGCGCTCTGCGTGGGGATGGTGTCTTGCCCGGCGGGCAGCCGCCGGGACTGCGGACACCACTATGAACGGGGCCGCGGCCGGACTTACCCGCACAGGTCGGTCTTTTTCGAAGATTCCGTCCCTTGACACCAAGAGGAACAGGGCGCATATTCCCCGTTGTCTGGGCAGGATTTTCGCTGACGTGTGGAGTGGAGAATCTCGGTAGTTGAGGGAGGTTGTTGGCGAAACTGAGCCGAAAATTGCGGGCATGAAGCGGTTGGGGTTCCGCGTCGTGCGGCCACGTGTACCGTCCTGAGCCGTTTCTATGGTTGTAGGCGGAGCGGATGTGGCAGAGTCGGCCGTTCCAGCATCCAGCGGGATTTGCGGCGAATTGCCGCACGCGTCGAGACGTGTTCTCGACGCGTGCGGTTTTTTTGTGTATCCGTGCGGCGGCGGTGCGTTCGGGCGGGCTGAGTGCGACGTCACGTCGCCCCCACGCGCATGACGTGACCTGGTGGCGGGTTTGCGTGTGAGTTGGGTCGGGGCCGGGTCCCGAGACGAGATCTAGAGGCGATACTCATGAGACCACACAGACTGCGGTGGATCGCACAGGTGCGCCACCTCTTGGCTCTGATCTGCCTGCTGGCCGCGATGCCGGGTCATGGGCAGACGGTGACGCAGCAGGTGACGCTGAATCCGGGCTGGAACGCCGTCTATCTCGAGGTCCAGCCGGACCCGGCGGACGTGGCCACCGTGTTCAACGGCGTCGCGGTCGCGAGTGTCTGGACCTGGAGTTCGCGCGTGACTGCGGCTGAGTTCGTCCAGGACCTGAGCGAGACCGCCTGGACCAAGTCGAAGTGGCTGCGATGGTTCCCCCTCACCCAGCCGCAGGCGTTCATGAACAACCTGTACGCTCTTCAGGCGCACCGCTCCTACTTCATCAAACTGGACGGCGTCGCTCCGGCGGTCGTCAGCATCACCGGGAAACCGTCCGTGTCCACCCTCGAGTGGAACCCGGACGCGTACAACCTCGTCGGCCTGCCCGTCGACCCGGATGCGCCGCCCACGTTTCAGGAGTTTTTCGCCGCGTCGCCCGCGCACGCCGGCCAGGACATCTACCGCCTCAACGCCGGCGGCAGTTGGGAACTGGTGGCCAACCCGGGCACGCAGACCGCGGCGGCGGGGCAAGCCTACTGGGTGTTCTGCGACGGCGGCTCGAGCTACGCGGGCACGCTGAGCGTGACGGCGGCCCGGGGTGGCGGACTGGACTACGGTCGTTCGGTGTCGTCGCACGACCTGACCCTCGACAACCTCGACGCGACCGCCAAGGACGTGACGATCACGGTCCTTTCGAACGCCGCGGATGGGGTTCTCGTGTATCAAGACTACAACACGGACACCAAGGCCTTCGAGTGGCTGCCTTTGCCCGAGGTCTTCGAAGCTTCCGTTGCTGCGGACAAGAAGAAGATCCTGAGCCTGGGCGCGCGCCGTGCCAGTATTCCCGCGGGCCAAGACCTGTGGACCACGGTCCTGGACATCCGTGACGATGCCGGCATGCGGGCGCTGGTTCCCGTTTCCGTCGAGCAGTTGCGCGACGAGGGCGTGGCGGGCGAGGGCAGGGCGGAGCCCGACGCGCACGCCGGGCTCTGGGTCGGCCTAGTCACCGTGAACCAGGTCAGCCAGGCGAATCCGCCCGCCGCGGACCTGAGCTTTGACCTCGAACTGGCCGGCACCGTGGAGGCGCCGCTGAACTTCGTCACGTTCGGCGCCGAGTGGCGGTACAGCGACACCGGCACGGACTTGGGCACCGCCTGGCGCGCGGCGAGCTATGACGCCAGCGCCTGGCCCAAGGGCAAGGCGCAGTTCGGCTACGGCGCGCTGTTCCCACAGCGCGGTTCCGGTGAGGAGATCTGGAAGGACAACGGCGCGTTGCCGCTGCGCTACACGCAGGGCGACGACACCGAGCTGTTCTACGGTCACCTCGACAGCACGTGGAACACCGCGAACGAGACGGCCGGGCTCGACCCGAACCCGGATGTCTACTACACGGACACCGATGGTTCGACGACCTACACCACCGGCGAAGACCTGTGGAAGGACATGAACGGCAACGCTCAGTACGATGCCGGCACCGACATCCGCATCTCGGACGGCGGCAACGGCTGGGAGACCGCCACCGGCACGGCCGGGCGCAAGAACCAGATCCTCTACAGCGATGCGGACGCGAACAGCTCGTACAGCATCAGCATGGCGACCGTGCTCAGCTACGGCGCCGACCCCAACAACAAGCGCAACACCTACTACTTCCGGACCACGTTCATCAACGACGGCGTGTTCACGTTCGAGTCGCTGCGCGTGAAGCTGCGGCGCGACGCCGGTGCGGTCGTGTACCTGAACGACGTCGAGATCGTGAGCAGCAACATGCCCTACGGCGCCATCGGCTACGCGACGCGCGCCTCGTCGAGCGTGACCCGTGATTCGGCCGCCGAGTATGTCACCGAGTACGTCTCGGCCAATCCGCTCGCCAAAGGCGTCAACACGCTGGCCGTCGAAGTGCACCGCTACGACGCGACCGGTCCGGACCTGAGCTTTGATCTCGAGTTGGACGGCATTCTCAGCGAGAAGGAGGTTCTGTCGCCGGCCGGCGTGGCCTGGAAGTACCCGAGTGCCGGCACCAACCTCGACGGCAGCGGCTGGCAGCAATCGGCATATGACGATTCGGGCTGGTACGCCTACGACCACGCCGACAACCATGGGGCGCAGTACGGGTACGGCGACGGTGACGAGGCGACGGTCTTGACCGCCGGCCCGGACGACGCCCGGTTCCCCACCTTCTACTTCCGCCGCCAGTTCAGTGTGGCCAACGCGGCGGCTTACACGGGGCTGCAGGTGCGCGTGCTTCGCGACGACGGCGCCGTGGTCTACCTCAACGGTGCGGAAATCGCGCGCTCGAACATGCCGGAGGGTGAGGCGATCACCTACACCTCCAAGCCCGTGACGATCGTGGCCGGGGAAGAGGAGGACCTCTACCAGGTGGTTGATCTCGGCGCTGCCGGACTGGTTGACGGAGTCAACGTGCTGGCTGTCGAAGTGCACCAGAACGCTATCGAGTGCGAAGACC
Source organism: Lentisphaerae bacterium RIFOXYA12_64_32 (assembly GCA_001803235.1). Taxonomy (GTDB): domain Bacteria; phylum Verrucomicrobiota; class Lentisphaeria; order Oligosphaerales; family YB12-FULL-65-16; genus YB12-FULL-65-16. Next base: position 32,269 of record MHBL01000407.1, on the reverse strand, counting down.
GCAACCCGCTTGTGCCGACCCCGACCGCCTCCGAGTTCACCTTCCCGATCCTCCTGCACGTCGACAACGACGGCGCCGTGCGGCTCCTCAAGGAAGTTACGCAGATGTGGCAGGACGGCACGCTCAAGGCCGATCCCGAAAACCCGGGCAAGTACGTCGTCGACGAACCCGGCCGCTACGTGCTGGTCACTGACGACAGCAAGCTCGGCGATTTCCAGGGCGCCACGATGCGCGACGGGGTCGGCGTCGGGCGCCGGCTCAGCAGCGCCGCGTTCGACTTCGACGGCCAGTATGTGGGCCTGTCCGGCACCTTCGCCGTGCCCAACACGCTGACCTGTTCGCTCGCACTCCCGGCGGACTTCCCGACCAACCCGTTCAAGCACAAGTATCACCCGGACCATGACAACCTGGACGGGCAGTTCAACCCGTTGCCGGGCGGGCAGGCGGAAGCGTACGACATCACGCGCCAGCTCGCCCTGACGTTCACGGCGACCGACCCGCTGGGACACGCGAATGTCGACTACGGCAAGACCGCGATCGGCGGCACCTATGCCGAGACCCTGACCGGGTTGCACAAGAACCAGATCAAGGTCACCGGCCACTTCCGCCTGCACCTGATCGCGAAGACCGGAGTGCTGAACGAATAGCGTGGAGACGCACCTGGAGTCGGCCGTCCTCGGCCGTAAGCACGGAGTTCGGAGCGAGAAAAGGGGTTGCTGAGTTGCTGAGTTGTTTGGTTGCTGAGGCTCGATGCGTGTCCCCTAACAACTTAACAACTCAACAACCTGACAACTTCCTCCCTGAAACCTGAAACCCGAACACTGAAACCTGACTGCTCAAGGTAACCACACCATGACAATAAACATAAACCGGGCCACAAGGAGTCGGACCATGAAACGGATGACCTGTTCCCTGCTTGCCGCGGCCGCGTTCCTGGCCGGAGGGGTGGCGTACGCCCAGACCGGCGTCCCGCGCACCATCAGCTACCAGGGCGTGTTGCGCAACGCCGACTCCCTGATCGAGGTGGCCGACGGGCCGTACAACATCATCATCCGGCTCTACACCGTGGCCTCGGGCGGCACCGCGGTCTGGGGCGAGAAGCACACCGTGCAGGTGACCAACGGCCTGTTCTCCGCGCTCCTCGGGACCGGCACCGTGCTCACCCCGCCCGGCACCACCCTGGCGAGCCTGAATTTCCACGAGCAGTATTGGCTCGGCGTCGCGATCGGCGGCGACCCGCAGAACGATCCGGAACTCACGCCGCGCGTGAAACTGACGTCGTCGCCGTATGCCCTGAACGCCGACACCGTCGACAAGGAACAGCTCTCGAACATCATCACGCGCACCGATTCGCAGGCGGGCAACACCGGTTACGACAAGCAGACGCTCGACGCCAGCTTCAACTTCACCGGCACGACCGATGGCAAGGTGGACTGGGCGAACAAGGCGACCTGGGCCGACGTGGTCGACAGCTTCCACATCGGGCGCAGCGGCACCGTCGGGATCATGGTCCGGGACGACTATGCGTTGGGTACGGGTTCGGCGAACACGATCAAGGTGGACCACGCCATGTACGCCGACGATGCGAACACGGTGGACACGTTCCACGTCGGGCGCAGCGGCACCACCGGCATCATGGTCAGGAACGACTATGCCCTGGGCACGGGTTCGGCCAACACCATCAAGAGTGACCATGCCATGTATGCCGACGACGCGAACACCGTCGACACGTTCCACGTCGGACGCAGCGGCGCCGTCGGGATCATGGTCCGGGACGACTACGCGTTGGGTACGGGTTCGGCGAACACGATCAAGGTGGACCACGCCATGTACGCCGACGACGCGAACACGGTCGACACCAAACATGTGGCCGACCTGCTGCTCAAGGCGACGTACGACACGGACAGCGACAACGTCGTGGATTCGGCCGAGGGGGTTGCCTTTTCGACGGGGTACATGCTGAACGTTGGTACGGTCAAGTTCGACGGGGACGGCACCGCGGCACTGCCTCGTCTGACCTGGACGGCGGATGCGGATACTGGCCTGTACCGCATCGGCGCCGACAGCGTCGGCGTCACGACGGCAGGCACGCTGCGCCTGGCCGTGGATGCCACCGGCGAGGTCGGTATCGGCGTCGCCGATCCGCTGGTCAATCTCCATGTCAAGAACGCCGCCGACGCCGCGCTCTGGCTCGAAGCGGACACGGACAATGCCACTGAGTCCGACAACTGCTACATCTACATGACCCAGGACGGCCAGCAGATCGGCGGCTGGGTCGGATTCCTGGCCGCCGACGGCAAGGCCCCGGACTGGACGACCGACTACGTGGGCACGCTCGCGAACGGCATCCTCATCGGCACGTTTGACTCCACCGTGAACACCCCTCTCCAGCTCGGTACGGCCGGCAGCGTGCGGATGACCATTCTGGACGGCGGCAACGTCGGCATCGGCCTGACGAACCCGAACCAACTCCTCGAGGTGGAAGGGACCACGCGGAGCAACGATCTAATCCTCGACAACAACGGCACGACCGCGGTGCCGGCCATCCGCTGGAACGGCGACAGCGATACCGGCATCTGGCACCCGGCCGACGGCCAACTCACCCTGGCCACCAACAACGTCGACCGCCTGGCGATCACCGCGACCCAGATCCAAAACGGCATGGCGGGTAGCGCAGGCGCTCCGTCGTACTCCTGGACCGCGGACCCCGACACCGGCATGTACCGGTACGGCGACAATCAACTGGCTTTCAGCACGAACGGGGCGTGGTCGCTGTGCATCGACGCGAGCGGGAACGTCGGCATCGGCGATTCGAGCCCCAGCGCCAAACTGCAGGTTCATGGCGGGATCTACCTGGCGTCGGCCTCCACACCCGACTCGCTCTACTACAGCAACAACGCATATATCTCGGTCGCTGACCCGGGCGTTTCCGAAGACTTCATCGGGTACAAAGCCAATACCTTCTACTTCAAGGACTCGACCGGCGGTTCAGATACGACGGACCCGAATGTCGTCATCGGCGGCAGCTTGACCGCCGCCACGGTCAACACGGGGCAGGGCGCTTACGAACTGTACGCCATGGACCAGAACGTGCGGACTAGCGACAGTGTCACGTTCAACCGGGCAACTCTGACCGACATGAGGATCGGAACCGCAGGTGCCAGCACCTCCAAGATTTCGATCAACGTCGGGACGACCGCAACCAACTTGCTCAACTTCACTGAAGACGGCACCGACTGCTTCTACTTCCAGAGCGATTTTGCCGGCGCCGGCGCGACCGGTAACTCGGTGAATCTGAAGACCTTCTGGGGGGCCACCGCCATGTCCTGGCGCGGCGACGGGCAGGTCACGATGTCGGAAGGGACCGCAGCCACGCCTGCGCTCGGTATTGCGGGCGACACGGACACCGGCATTTACCACCCTGTGGCGAACGCAATTGGATTCACGACCGCCGGGGTTGAGCGCGTGCGGATCGGCGGCGCGGGTTTCCCGCTCCTGCTGACCGGCGTGCAGAGCACGGCGACCAGCGACTGGATCAAGCTGCTGGACTACACCGGCGCGGTTGCCTGGCATATCAACGACCGGTCGGGGACAGGGCTGAACTTCACCGAGACCGGGGTGCAAGACCACCGGCTGTTCCTCAAGAAGGGCGGCAATGTCGGCATCGGCACCGACACTCCGGTGAACCGGCTGGACGTCGAGGGCGGCGCGGTCATCGGCGCGACGTACTCCGGAAGTGTCGCCTCTCCCGCCAACGGCCTGATGGTCGAGGGCTACGTCGGCGTTAACACCAACACGGCCGATGCGCAGTTGCATGTGAAGCGTTCGGTTGCCGGCTCCGGAGCCGTTCCAAGCAATCATGTCGCCATCATCGAGAACACCTCAACGACGGACGGTGCCGATGTGCTCTGCTTGCGGCTAAGCGGCAGGAATAATCCCACCACTGCAAGCGGCTGGATATCGTTTCTCGATTCGGACAGCTCCTGTGCGTACATCCAGGGGAACGGTGCGGGTGGCGCGGTGTTCACCGGCACGTCTGGTGACTACGCCGAGTGGTTGCCGCGCGTTGACGAAGACGAGTTGATCGCGGCGGGGGACGTGGTTGGAGTCTTTGGCGGCATGATCAGCAAGACCACGGCGAAGGCCGACATCGTGATGGTCGTCAGTACTTCCCCCAACGTCATCGGGAGCGCTCCGGTCCGGGACGAACAGAAAATGGCCACGGGTAACGCGGTGGCGTTTGTCGGCCAGGCGCTCGTCAGAGTTTGCGGGCCAGTCGCGGTGGGTGACTATGTCGTTGCGTCCGGGTTGGGCGACGGCACAGCCATTGCCGTGCCGCCCGCCGAGATGACCGCCGAGCAGTTGCCGTTGGTCGTCGGCCGCGCCTGGCAGGCGTCGGACGATGACGGCGTCAAACGGGTCAACACGGCGATCGGGCTCGATGTGAACGCCGAGTTGGTCGCGGGCCTCGCTGCCCGAGTTCAGGCCGCCGAGGCCGAGAACGCCGCGCTCAAGACCCGGCTCGACGCGTTCGAGAAGCGCCTGGCCGTCTTGGAGAAGAAGTAGACGCATTGCTCTGGCCGCCAGGGGCCGCATGCCGGCCGGCCGCCAGGACGTATGCGTCGTATCGGTCCTATGCGTCGTATGTTCTCCCCGCCACGCGCGGTGGAGCCGAAAACCCAAGCACACGCAGGTGGTGCGATGCGAAACGTCAAGAGATGCCTGAGCGCCCTGCTGGGCTGCTGCCTGTTGCTCCTGGCAGCGTCCGGCAGCCGCGCGGAGCAGCAGTCGCCGCCGAAACTGGTCGGCGGCAACCAGGTCGACGGCAGCGCCATGGTCAACGGTGCGGGGCACGGCACGAACGTCGTGTACTCGTGCTACTCGATCGTGGGCGGCATCTCGGGCGTCACCTCCACCACGGCGACCATTCCGCCGTCGCAGTCTGGCGGCCCGGACACGCTTTATGGCCCGGTGATCGGGGCCGGGCCGGGTTCGGCCGCACCCTCGACCGACGGGCAGGGCCTGAAGTACACGAACTGGGTCCACACGTTCGGCGGCGACGCGGATACCGAGATCGACGACGACGCGGTGTACGCCATGGCACCCCTGACCGGCGGGTTGCCCGAAGAGGACGGAACGCTGTTCGTCGCCGGGAGTTTCAAGGGCGAACTGACGCTGCGCGGCGTGGACGGCGAGCCCATCACGCTCACTTCGCAGGGCGACTCGCGCGACATCTTTGTCGGTCGCGTCAACAACCGCACCACCCAGACGTCGGAAGCGGGCGGCCTGCGGTTCCACGGCGAGTGGCTGTGGGCCAACCGGCTCGGAACGGACTCGGAGGACGACGTGGCGCGAGCCATTGTCGTCGACAGCGCGCTCCGTGTCTACGTGGCCGGGCAGATGGACGGCAAGCTTTTCATCATGGCCTATGACGCGGACGGCGCGATGCTGCCCGCGTGGAAGACCGGCAGCGACCCGAACCCGATCACCAGCGCCGGTTCGGGACTGGCCGAGTGTGCGGCCCTGGACATGAAGCTGCGCTCCGACCAGTTCCTGCTCGTGACCGGGTACTACGGGCCGAGTGCCACGATCGGCGGCAGCGTGCTACCCTACACCGGCGCGAACGACAATCTGTTCGTCGCCAAGTGGGGCACCAACCGCACCTTCCTCTGGGTCGCCACGGCGAGCGGCACGGGTGCCAACCGCGGCCAGAGCATCGAGATCGACGACCTCGGCAACAGTTACGTGGTCGGCGACTACCGCGCGGCCGTCGCGTTTGACGGCAGCGCATACAGCTTGCCGGACAACGGCAACGGCAGCCAGGACGTGTTGCTGGCCAAGATCAACACGGACGGCACTTGGCAGTGGGCCACGACGGTCGCCACCGGTGCGGCGGACGAAGCCGGGCGCGGCGTGGCCCGCGACAGCGACGGCAGCCTCTACGTTTGCGGCGGGTTCGCGGGCAGTGCCACGTTCGGCCCAACACCCGGGCCCGGCGATGTCGAGGCCAGTGCCGGCGGCCAGGACATGTTCGTGGCCCGTTTCGATGCGAGCGGCGCCTACCAGTGGGTCCTGCCGGGCGGCGGCGCGGGAAGCGATATCGGGTTGAGGATCAATCTGTTCGAGTTCTCTGCCGACAACGAATTGACCCCCGAACTCGGCGATACCTACATGGTCCGCGAGTTGTTTGTCGCCGGCCATTGCAGCGATTACGCCGCGTTCGGCGCGTTCAGTCTTTACGCCTTTGGCGCGACGGACGCGTTCCTCGGCAAAGTCCGGGTTGAGAGCCGCACGCCTGAGACCGCCGATTGGGATTGGGTGAACTCGGCCGGCGGCTTCGGCGATGACCAGGCGAATTGTGTCACGTTCGACAGCTACGGGCTGGTCTCGATCGGCGGCTACTTCGCCCAGACCACGGGGTTCGACTACAAGTTCTTCACCGCGACCGGTGGCCAGGATGCGTTCATCGCCAAGATTCCGCGCACCACCGGCGAGTTCCTCAAGGAGTTCTGGGACGTCGGCGGCACGATTGCGCGTCCGGCGGATGCGCCGGATTTCGACACCGTCACGCTGCCGCCCGTCATCGACATCCTGAGTGATCCCGGGGCGAACCAGGCGGAGTATTTCTTCTTCAGCCAGTTCAACGGGCAGTTGTTTGCGATCCGTCCGGTGGCGGCGAACGTCAAGTGGCGCAAGAACAACGACTGGAATTCGACCGATTTCGTCGAGATCATCGGCTCGGCCGATTGGCCGATGTACCCGCAACTCCACATTGCCGAGGTGCCGGTCGCCGTCACCGAGACGGGCGACAAGAACGTCGGCTTCGCCGAAACCATTGCCTACAAGACGAACGATGCGGCCTATAGCAGTAGTACGTTCAGCGCCACGACACCCGGATACGCCGTGCTGCAGTACTTCAACAAGGCCGAGGGCACGAGTGTGGTCCAGGCGACCTCGTATTTCACCGTGGCGAAGACCCTGGCCAAGTACGACTCACTGGTCTTCGAGGAGGAGGACTGGGATGTCGGGTTGACGGTGCGCGGCGCCAATCCGCCGCAAGGCAAGGACTACCGTCACAATGACGTGAACGGCAAGAACGGGTACGTGTTCTTCGCGAATGCGTTCTACGACGGGAGTCCGACCAACGCGAGTCGCGCCCACGACCGGGCCGCGCGCCGCGGCGCCATTATTCCGGTCAATCTGGACGATCCGAACACGGAGACCGACGACCTGCTCGTGGTCTGGTTCGAGCGCAACGGCGTCACCGGGGTCGGCTGGCCGGTCAAGCCGGTGCGCTACAACTGCGCTTGGCCGACGGGTTGCGACCAGATCGTCATTGCCAGCCAGTTGGGGTCCGAGGTCTACGACCAGCCTGTGCTGCTGGAGAGCAGTTTCCACTCCATGCAGATCTACGACCAGCCCGACCCCACCAAGCCGGGGTTCAATCCGAACGAGGAGCACGCGCTGTTCGCACCCGGCGGCGGCTCGGCCTCCGCGCTCTTCGCGCTGCGCTCCGACCTGAACGCTGAATACGGCCATTCGGAGCCGTATGTGCTGTTGAAGCACTTCGACACGGTCCGCAGCGAGTGGGCCATGAAGGTGTACCACGTGCTGGCGACCGACGCGAACTACACGTTCAACTACCCCGGAACTGCCGGCAACCCCGTCGGCCTGCCGTATCCCCTGGCCGTCATGCCGATCTCGCCGCTGAACAGCGTCGACCAGGGCACGTCCGGCTGGACGGACTACAAGGGCGTTATCTACGGCAAGTGCGCCGGCACGCTCAGGGCGCGGTACTACTACCAACTGCAGCAGGGCTTCTACTTCGAGGATGCCACTCTCGGTGCCGGCAGCTTCGTGCCGTGGCTCGACCTCCTGGGCGGGACCCGAAATACGCCCATGCCCGTCATTTACACCATTTCCTGGCCGGAGGACACGCCGTCGCTGAGCGTCGGTGAAACCCTGATGACCGCGAAGCGTGGGCTGCCCGATATCAAGAACCAGGCAGCCGTGCAGATCGTCTACCAGGAGGCCGACCTGGACCTGGTGCGGCTGATCGATCCGTTGAGCGAGCGCACGGTCGACTTGCTGACGCTGCCGTCGACGATCAAGGCCGAGACGCAGGGCAGTCTGCGGGTCTTCTCCGACCTGCCGTTCCACCTGCGCACGCGGGTCTTCTACAATAGCGTGAGTCGTAAGCTGGGCTTCAAGGGGTACTTGGACGAGTCCGGCGCGGGCGATCCGCTGCTGTTGCCGAATATCATGAGCCGCAAGGAGTTCGACCTGCTTCGCGGATTGAGCACTAACACCGCGTACCGCAGCGCGTTGAACCAGCTCTACGCTCTCACCATCGAGCCCAACGACCCGGTCGGACTCATCGGCAGGACCAAGGCCCTGACCGCGGGCGCCGCCGAAGGGACCGGCTACGTCACGCTTGCCTTCAACAACTCGGCGTCGCTGAGCCCGCTGCCCGTCAGCCTGAGTATCCTGCGCGTGGCCGAACCGGTCTACATCGGCGAGATCAAGGTGATCCAGTCCGACAACCTCTTCGATGAGCAGTTGACGCTGCGGCACAGCGGCGACTTCGGCGGCACGCCGGACAACATCTACGTCGACTGGTGGTACCATCCCGATGTGACCGGGTTCCCGCCCACGACCCGACCCGGAGACGGCAACCCGGTCAACCTGTGGCAGCGCCTCGACGACAAGAGTGGTATCGGCGCGGTGGACCTGACCATCTCCGGTTCCAGCATTCTGACCATTTCCGACAATTGGTTCTACGTGCGCTACAGCGGCTTACAGGCCGGGGACAACCGCGACCCCGGCTACGACTACCAGAACGGCGGCGGGGTCCCGGACACAGATTACTTCAGTCCGTGGGCCGGTTCGCCCGGCGGAACGCTGCTGCGGCCGCGCCCGCAACTGGCCGAAGGCTGGATCAAGCGTGTGGTGAACGGATTGAACCCGTTCGAGTCGCGCGTCAAGGACTTCCACAAGACGCCGACCAACACGACCACGAGCATGCTCATGCAGGCAGGGCACCGGTACGAGGGCCCCATCGCCATGAGCGCGGACCCGGACGTGCTGAACAGCCTGGGCCTGATCGAGGCGTACCAGACGGTGCTCGAACGCGGTATGTCGTTGTCCATCGAGGGCACGCCGCCGATCAACTACGGGCCGGCGAACACGGCGTTGCTCAACGCGGCGACGCGCATCGCGGAACTCTACGTCCTGCTCGGCAATGAAGCATACGCCGACGCCAGCGACCCGACGATCGGGTTCACCACCGCCAGCGGCGAGTACGGCAACCTGGCGTCGTCGCTGTTCACCTTCCAGAACCAGCTCAGTTCTCTGCTCGACGAGGAACTCGTCCTGCTCCGCGGCCGCGATGACGTGCAAGCGCCCGTCGCCGCGCAACCGGTCTACAACCGTTTGTTCTGGAACTTCACCAATGGCGATGGCGAACTGGCCTATGCCATGAGCTACAACATCACGGACCAGAACGACGACGGCGTCATCAACGAGCTGGACGCCAAGCTCATGTACCCGCAGGGGCACGGCGATGCCTGGGGCCACTACCTGATGGCCATCAAGACCCAGTACCGCCTGCTGCGGCATCCGAACTACACGTGGAGTCCGCGGGCCGAGTCGGTCCTGGTCGCCGGCGTGCCCGTGCTGGTCGACTACCTGGACGAACGCAAGTTCGCGCGGTTTGCCGCCGCCAAAGCCAAGTGCGGCGCCGAGATTGTCGACCTGACCTACCGCGGGCATTACGTCGACGACCCGGCCGGCCAGTGGCAGGGCTACAAGGACACCGAGCAGGACACCCCGAGCGACCCGGACTCGAAGCGGGCCTGGGGCCTGTCCGAATGGGGGCGGCGCGCTGGCATGGGCGCCTACTTCGACTGGGTCACGGCCAACGCCCTGGTTCCGGACGAAGACCCGAACCCCGACCACGAAGGCATCGCGAAGATCGACCGTTCGACGGTCACCGAGATCGGCGACATCGCCGTGCAGTTCAACAAGATCCAGGCCAAGGTGACTCAGGCCGACACCGGCTTGAACCCGCTCGGGCTGGCCAAGGGCGTGGTCCCGTTCGACATCGACCCGTCGCAGATCGACGCCGGCAAGACGCATTTCGAGCAGGTCTACGACCGCGCCGTGGACGCCATGGAGAACGCCGTGACCGTGTTCGACCATGTCAACCAGATGTCGCAGATGCTGCGCCTGAACCAGGACAGTTCGACCGACTTCACGCGCAACGTCCAGGATCAGGAGCGGGACTACGTCAACCGGCTCATCGAGATCTTTGGATATCCCTACGCCGAGGACATCGGACCGGGCGGCACCTATCCGACCGGCTACGAAGGTGCCGATATCTACCACTACATGTACACCGACGCCACGGAACTGACCGGCGACACGGCGCCCGAACTCGGCGCGCAGGAGATTCGCACCTACTTCAAGCAGATGCCGAACGGCAGCTTTGGCATCAGCTTGGACGGCAACACCGACGAAGAGGCGTTTGATCCCGATGGCGACGGCATCACCGAGGTCACCTACACCATCTCGCTGAACGGGTTCGACTTCATCAAACGCGACGGTTGGACCGCGCGGCGCGCCCCGGGCGAGCTGCAGCAGATCCTCTCCGACCTGCACCAGGCCCGGGCCCGCTACCAGCAGGCCGTGGTGAACTACGAGAACCTGCTGACCCGGATCAACGTGCAAGTGGGCGACATCCAGGCGCAGCATGCACAGAACCAGTTGACCCTGAACATCATGGACGACCACCGGGACACGATCACGGGCATGAACAAGGCCATCGGCGTGCTCAACGGCACAGCCATGGCCCTGCGCGAGGTCAATGCGTGGACCAACCGGATCAGCGAGTCGACGATCGAGTTCCTGCCCACGGTCGTCGGGTTTGCCTGCGACCCGTCGTTCGTGGCGCGCGGCGCCATCAAGACCACGACGGGCGTGGTGGAACAGCTCCTCGATACGGCGGCCAATGCGTCCGAGTTCGCCGCCAGCGCGGTCGAACTGGGCAAGGAAGGCGTGGACCTGCAGACGGAGATTCGGCTCGAAGAGGAAGGCATGAAGTACGAACTCGCGTCGATGGTCGGTGACCTGGAAGCCATGATCCGCGAGGAGCCGGTCCTGCGCATGGAATGCTACTCGCTCAAGGAGGTTGTGGCGCAGACCATGGGCGAGTACCAGGCGAAACTGGCGGAGGGAGAACGGTTGATGCAGGAACTGAGCACGTTCCGGCGTCAGACCGCCAGTGATGTGCAGCAGTACCGCTACCAGGACATGGCGTTCCGTATCTTCCGAAACGACGCGCTGCAGAAGTACCGCGCCCAGTTTGACATGGCCGCGCGCTACGTCTACCTGGCGGCCACCGCCTACGACTACGAACTGAACCTGCTGGGCAGCGCCTCGGGCAGCGGCCGCGGGTTCGTGACCGATATCGTGCGGCAGCGCGCTCTCGGGCAGATGAGCAGCGGCGTGCCGGTCGCCGGCGCCCCGGGCCTTGCCGATCCGCTGGCACGGCTCAACCAGAACTTCCAGGTGTACAAGACCCAGCTCGGGTTCAACAATCCCCAGACCGAGACGTCCCGCTTCTCGCTGCGGCAGGAGCTGTTCCGACTCAAGGACGAGTCGGACGGCGAGTGGCGCGCGGTGCTCGAACAGCACCGGGTCCCGAACATCTGGGACCTGCCCGAGTTCCGGCGCTACTGCCGGCCGTTCACACTCGAGTCCCAGGGGCCGCAACCGGCTATCGTCGTGCGTTTCCCGACCACGGTCACGTTTGGCCTGAACTTCTTCGGCTGGCCGCTGGGCGGTGGTGACAGTGCGTATGACCCGACTTACTTTGCCACCAAGATCCGTTCCGTCGGCGTCTGGTTCACCAACTACAATGGCAGCGGGTTGTCCAAGACACCGCGCGTCTACCTGATCCCCGTCGGCATCGATATACTGCGCTCGCCATCGGCGTATGACTTCCAGACGCGCGAGTGGCGCGTCGTCGATCAGTGCCTGCCCGTGCCGTATCCCATCGGTTCGTCCGACATGAACGACCCGGGCTGGATGCCGATGTTTGATTCGCTCAGCGGCACGTTCTCGGAGATCCGGCGCTTCTCGAGCCTGCGCGCCTATCACGACAGCGGCGACTTCAACCCCAGCGAGGCGATTTCAAACAGCCGCCTGATCGGGCGCTCGGTCTGGAACTCGCAGTGGATGCTGGTCATCCCGGGCGGCACGCTGCTGTTCGATCCGGATGACGGACTGGATACGTTCATCCACGGCAAGGTCATCGGTCCGAGCGGCGAACGTGACGAGAACGGCGTCAGCGACATCAAAGTGTTTTTCCAGACGTACGCGTATTCGGGCAACTGAGCGTCTGACCCGGCCGACCGGTCGGACTTGTCCGACGGGTCCAACGGGCGAAGAAACAGAGGCACTGTACCGTGAAACACCTACAACACCTGTTGCGCGCCATGCTGCTGCTGGTGCTGGCCGCGCTCGCGGCGCGAGCCATCGTTCCCGAGCCCGACATGATCCTGTTCGGGACCATGACGGTGGATGGCGTTGCCATCACCGCGGCGAACACCACTTACACCGTCGAGGTGCGCACGGCCGACGGCACGGTTCTGACCAGCTACCAGCTCGGCTCGAACGCCGAGGTGCACCCGTTCTTCTATGGGTTGTCGGTCGCCGTCGAAGCGCATGATCCGGTTGAGCGGGCCAACGCGGTCAAGTCCGGCGACAGCCTGTACCTGGTGCTCAAGAATGGCGGTACGGTTGTGATGCAGTCCACGCTGTTTGCCGCTGGCCGTGGCGTGCCGGAGCGCGTCGATTTCGGGCCGCCCGCGACCTCCGACCACGACAACGACGGTCTCAGTGACGGGGACGAGATCAACACCTACTCCACCAACCCGGACGACGCCGACTCCGACGATGACGGTGTGCCGGACGGGTTCGAGGTGGCTAACGGCACAAATCCCAACCAGAATGACGCCACGGGCGACCAGGACGGCGACGGGTTGAACAATCTCGACGAGTACACCGCCTCGCTCGTCGTCCACTACGTGAAGTACAACGCCGCGGGGAACAACGACGGCTCGTCCTGGACCCATGCCTTCACTGACTTGAAGAACGCGTTGGCCATGGCGCAGCGGAACAACCAGGTCTGGGTGGCGGCAGGCACCTACAAGCCGTCGACCGACCGGCGGGAGGCGCGCGCCGCGACGTTCGCGCTGGGTACCGACGTGCGCGTGTTCGGCGGATTCGTTGGAACCGAGACGCAGAGTTCACAGCGGAACCCGGGCGTGAACCTGACGGTCCTGAGCGGCGACATCGGGACGGTCGGCGATGACGCTGACAACGCCTATCATATCGTGACCGGCGGAAGCGGCGCCATACTTGACGGATTCACCATCACCGGCGGCAATGCGAACGGCACGGCCCCGGACAACAGCGGCGGCGGCATGCTCAACAACGGCGCGTCGCCTGCCGTCAGCCACTGCGTGTTCCTGCGCAACGCGGCGGTGAACGGCGGCGGCATCGCGAACCGGGCCGGCTCCGTTGCCGCCGTGCTCGCCTGCACGTTCCAGGGCAACACGGCCACGCTCGGTGGCGGCCTGTACAACGACGATGCCGATGTCGCGGTCACGAACTGCGTTTTCGCCGGCAATTTTGCCGCGAGCAAGGGCGGCGGTGTGTACAACGGCAACACGAGCGCTGCGGTCTTCGCCAATTGCACGTTCGGCAGCAACGGTGCGGCGACGGCCGGCGGCGCCGTCGGTAGCGCCAGTAACGCGACGCCTACCCTCACCAACTCCATCTTTTGGGGCGACACGCCGACCGAGATTGTGGACGAAGCCACGGCCGCAACGACGGTCAACCACTCGGACGTCGAGGGCGGTTGGGGTGGCGCCGGCGGCAACAACATCACCTCCGACCCGGTTTTCGACAGCGACCCGGGGCCGGGCCCCGACCTGACGTGGTATACTGCCGACGATGACTACGGTGACCTGCGGCTCCAGATCGCGTCGCAGGCCATCGATGCGGGCAGTGACGCCGCGGTGCCCGCAGGCGTCACGACGGACATCGCCGGCAACACCCGCATCCAGCGTAACCACGTGGACATGGGCGCCTACGAAGCTGCGCCGGTAGCCCCGTTCAAGTGGGGCGATGTCACCGGCGACAACATTGCCGGTACGGTCGATGCCTCGGAAGTCCTCCAGTACTACGCCGAACTGCGTGACAGTTTCAGCGGGTTCCCGGCGGTCATGCGGCCCGACTACCCCTACGGCGCCGACGTGTCCGGAGATGGTCAGGTCGGATCCATGGACGCCTCCGAGTTGATCCGGAAGAAGGCGCTGCTGATCTCGCAATTCACGGCCGACCTGAACGGTGACGGCATGGGACCAGACTACGGCGGTGGTCGTTCCAGTCCGGGCGAGGAGCGGGGCTTGCGTCATCTCAGCGTGGACTCGGTTTCCGGTGAACTCGGCGGCACGGTCAGCATTCCGGTCCACGTCGACGATGCTGCCGGCGTTTTCGGGTGTTATGTGAAGCTCACGTATCCCAGCGCCCTGGCAGCTTACGTCGGGTTTGAGCGCGGGACACTGACCGGCGGTTGGGGGAACCCGGTGATCAACACGGCAACTCCGGGGCAGGTCATTGTGGTCAATGCCGGCGGCGTCCTGAGCGGTCAGGGATCCTTGGTGGTTTTGAAGTTCTCTTTGCGGGCGACGGGTGACGGGGTTATCGGTTTGTCTCGTGTTCAACTTAACGACGGGCAGATTGCAGCCAGCGGTTCCTCCAATGTCCCGTTCTCGGTGCTGCAGCCCGGAACGCGCCGGATCATGGTCGACTCCGTCGCCGGGGTGGTCGGGACCGAGGTGCTCGTACCGGTGACGATTGACGACGCTTCGGATGTCAGCGGGTACTACGTGAAGTTCGAGTACCCGGCCACGCTCATGGCCTATGTCGGGTTGAATGTTGGGACTCTTGACGGCCAGTGGGGGTTGCCCTTGGTCAACTCGAGCACCGCGGGACGCGTGATTGTGGTCGGTTCCGGCGCCCAACCGCTGAGCGGCACCGGGAGCCTGTTTGTGCTGCGCTTCAGCCTGTTGGCGCCCGGAACGGGCGCCATGTCGCTCACGAAGATCGAACTGAATGACGGCGTCGTGCCCGTTGTGGGCAGCGTTGGCGCCGCCTGCACGGTGCGGGCGAGCGACACGGTTCCGGTGGCCACACCCCAAGAGCACCTCGTCTGTCGCAGGAATGAGCAGATCCAGATTCAACTCTCCGGCACTTCGCCGCGGCGCGATGCCTTGACCTTTGCCATTGCCGCCAATCCGATCCATGGCGTTCTGGAGGGGTTCGATGCCGTGACCGGGGTCGTGACGTACCGTCCGGCGCCGGACTACACTGGACCTGACGGGTTCACGTTCACCGCCGCGGCCGGCAGCGTCACGTCCGTCCCGGCTGCCGTGGATATTCTGGTCTACGACGGCTGGGTGGTGACTCTGCACACCAGCAGTGTCGACGTGCCCACGTTGCAGTTCGGCATCGACCTGGCCGCCTCCAACGCGTCCGACGCGGGGCTGGACCTGGCGTCGTCCCTGGTGACGGCACCAGGTTTTGTCGCCCGCAAGGGGAACGGGCCGCGCCTGCTGCGCGACCTGCGCGGCAGCGACAGTCGACGGCTCTGGCTGCTCGAGGTCCCCGGCGCGGAAGAGGGAATCCGCCTGTCATGGTCCGTGGACGGTCTGCCTGCCACTGCCCTGAAAGTCTGTCGCATCTCGGCCCCGGACGGCGATGTCGTTCCCGGGACGCTCGGGGACATGACCGCCCTGAGCGAACTGCAGTTCGGCACCCGCGAGAATGTGTTGCTCCTCATCCGGGCAGTCACGAACTTCGAGTTGTCCCTCGAGCCGGGGTGGAACCTGGTTTCGCTGCCGGTCGAACCGCTGGACGGTGCGGTGGCGCGCGTCTTTGCGGACCCCGGCGCTCCTGCTGGCAAGACGGTTCACCTCGGCGCAGTGTGGGGCGTTAACGGCACCCCTGACGGTGGAAACGCCTACGCGGCGGCGACGGTGATTCAGGCCTTGAAAGGGTATTGGGTCTATGCCGTGAAGTCGGCCACGTTGTCTGTGCCCGGCCTCCCGGCCTTTAAGACTGCCGTCTCTGTGGTTCCCGGATGGACCTTGCTTGGCCCGGCGGTCACATCGGCCGTGGTGCCGGGACAGTCGTCCGCCTCCCTGTTGTGGGGTTGGGGCGGGACCGGCTACGCGCGGGTTACTGTTATGCAGCCGGGCAAGGCGTACTGGGCCTACGCCTCGAAAGACGGTTCCCTGGAAGTCGGGGACTGATTCCCGGGTTCCCGCGCGGTCGGCAACTGGCCGGACGGGTGACAGCCGGTCTGTCAAGGTCGCTTGGCTCCCGCAGGTCATTGAGGCCCTCCCGTTCGTTGCGGTTTTGTGTGTACTGGCGCATGCCGATTTTCGGTCAGCATAGCAGGTCTGGCGTGTATCGCCTCCTCGCGGCGGTCGGTGTGGCGGTGTGTCTGCACGCGGTCAGTGTCCGTGCGGCTCAGGCGGCGGAAGCGCGGCCTGCTGCCGACCTGGCCGCCGTGCGGCAGCTTGCGGTGACTCCAGTCTCAGGCCAGGTCGGCACCGAGGTCAGTGTCCCGGTTACCATTGACGACGCCACCGGAGCCGTCGGTTTCCTGATGCGCCTGACGTATCCTGCCGCTCTGGCGCAGTACACGGGCTTCGAGCCTGGCGCGCTGACGTCGTCCTGGGGCAATCCGATCATCAACATCGGCACGCCCGGCGAGATTGTGATCGTCAATGCCGGTGTGGAAGCACTCGCGGGCACCGGGACTCTGGTGGTGCTCAAGTTCCAACTCGTCGCGGCGGGAAGTTCGACGTTTGGTCTCGCCGTGGTTGAGCTGAACGACGGCGCTCTCCCGGCTGAAGGTACGACCGGGGTTGCTTTCGATGTGACGCCGGTCCCGGGACGACAGCTCACCCTCGATCCGGTTGCGGGAGTGATGGGAACCCGGGTCGGCGTTCCCATCCTGATCAACGATGCGACCGGCGTGGTCGGCTACTGGGTGAAACTCACTTACCCGCCCGGGTTGGCGAGTTTCGCGGGGGCTCGTGCCGGGGCGCTGACCGTGGCCTGGGCGGATGCGGCAGTCAACGGCAGTACTCCGGGCCAGGTCGTCGTTGCCGGCAGCGGTGCGACCGCGTTGGCTGGCGCCGGGGCGTTGATCATTCTTGAGTTCGACTTGATCACGCCCGGAACCGGTGTGCTGGCGTTGCCCGAGGTCGAACTCAACGACGGTGCGATCGCCGCGCAGGGCGCCGCCGGCGTCGCGTTTGCGGTCAGCGACGGCATTGTGCCGCGGCAGTTCAGCGTCGACCCCGCGTCCGGGGACGAGGGCACACAGGTCGAGGTCCCGGTCCTGATCGACAACGCGACGGGCGTCGTTGGTTACTCTCTGCATCTTATCTACCCGGCTACGCTGGCGCAGTATGCCGGGGGCCAGGCGGGAACGCTGACGGGTGGCTGGAGCGCTCCGGTCATCAACAGCAGTGTCCCGGGCGAGATCATCGTCGTCGGGGCCGGTGCGACGGCGCTCTCCGGCGCAGGCTCGGTGGTGAAGTTGCGGTTCGACCTGACGACGCCTGGGACCGGAAGCATCCGTCTGGACGCGGTTGAGCTCAACGACGGTGCGACCGCCGCCACGGCCGCCGCAACCGTGCCGCTGACCGTGCGCGACACCACGGTCTACCGCCAGGCCTCGGTCAACCCCGTCGGCGCCGACGAGGGCACGCGCGTCGAAGTCCCAGTCCACATTGACGACGCGAATGGCGTTGTTGGTTACTTCCTTCGACTCACCTACCCCGCCGCTTTGGCGACCTACGCAGGGCTGCAGCGCGGCACGCTCACGGGCGGGTGGGGTAACCCGGTCGTGAATTCCGGCACCCCGGGTCAGCTCATCGTTGCGGGGTCGGGTGCCACCCCTCTCAGCGGTTCCGGATCGCTTGTGATACTGCAACTGGATCTGACGACCCCCGGCACGGGAGTCATGGACCTGGCCGAATTCGAACTGAATGACGGCGCCATTGCCGCCCAGATCGCGGTGCCCGTGGCGTTTGATGTCTATAGTCTCGGGCCGCGGCAGGTCAGCATCGCGGCGGTCTCCGCAGGGCTGGACACCGAAGTCGACGTTCCGGTGCTCATCAACGACTCGCACGAGACGCTTGGCTACGTCTGCAGGATTGTCTATCCGCACGGCTTGGCGGAGTACACGGGGTTCGAACGCGGATCGCTGACGGAGTCCTGGGGCGATCCGGTGGTCAACCCGGTGAGCGCGGGAGAACTCATCGTTGTCGGCGCAGGCGTAGAGGCGGCGAGTGGCTCGGGCAGCCTGGTGGTGCTCAAGTTCCTGACCACACACCTCGGCAGTTCGACCATCGCCGTGACGGCGGCGGAACTCAACGATGGCGCCATCGCAGCCGAAGGCGCTGCTGCGGCGACGTTCACCGTTGGTAAATCGGACCAGACCATCACGTTTGCGGCGCTTGCCGCCAGGACGTACGGTGACGCCGACTTCGTGCTCACGGCCACCGCCAGTTCCGGACTGCCGGTGACCTTCACCAGCCTCAATGAAGATGTCGCCACGGTCAGTGGCAACAGTGTGACGATGGTTGCGGGCGGTCAGGCCACGATCCGCGCCTTGCAGGCTGGCAACGGCCAGTACAACCCGGCGCCTGAAGTGGACCAGATCCTGACCGTGAACAAGGCGACCTTAACCGTAACGGCCGATGGCAAGAGCCGAGCTTACGGCGCTGCCAATCCTCCGCCTACGCTGCAGTACTCCGGTTGGGTCGGTGACGATGGCGTGGCCGACCTGGCCACAGCCCCGACCGCCGTTTGCTCAGCCACACCGACCAGCAACGTCGGCAACCACGCGATCGTCCCGGGGGGAGGGGAGGATGAGAGCTACAGCTTCACCTACGTGAACGGCACGCTGGCGGTGACCAAGGCGTCGTTGACGGCCACGGCGGAGAACAAGGCACGCGCCTACGGAGAAGCGAACCCGCCGTTGACGATTGCCTACTCCGGGTTCGTGAACGGCGAGGATTCAAGTGTTCTCGACGCATCGCCGGGAGTCTCGACCCCCGCCACTCTCGAAAGTCCTCCGGAAAACTACGCCATCCTGCTCAGCGGCGGCAGCGACAACAACTACGACCTCGAGCTGGTCAATGGTACGCTGTCCATCGGCCTTGCGGCACAGACGATCGCGTTTGCGGCACTCGATCCGGTGACGTACGGGGACCCGTCCTTCAACCTCACCGCCACGGCGAGTTCGAACCTGTCCGTCTCGTACGTCAGCCTGAACACGAGCGTGGCCACGGTGTCCGGCAGCACCGTGACCATCGTCGGCGCCGGGACCGCGACGATTCGTGCCGCCCAGGCGGGCAACGGCAACTACGAGCCGGCGCCGAGCGTGGAGCAGACGCTGAGCGTCGCGAAGAAACAGCTCAACGTGACCGCGGCCGATCAGAGCCGGAACTACGGTGCGGCCAACCCGTCGTTCAGCCTCCAGTACGCGGGGTGGGTGGGCGGTGACGGCGTTCCGGACCTCGACACGCCGCCGACGGCTGGCACGGCAGCGACGGTGACCAGCGACACCGGCACGTACGCCATCACGCCATCGGGCGGCGCCGACAACAACTACAGTTTCGCTTATGTCGACGGGGCACTGACCGTCACCCAGGCGTCGTTGATGGCGACCGCGGACAACAAGTCCCGGCCCTATGGCGACGTAAATCCCCCGCTGACGATCACGTACACCGGGTTCCTGAACGGCGACGATGCTGGCGACCTGGACACGGTGCCGGCCATCTCGACGACGGCGGTCATTGACAGCCCGGTCGGCGACTACCCGATCACGCTGACGGGCGGCAGCGACAACAACTACGACCTCGACCTGAGCGCCGGCGCGCTCGCCGTTGTCAAGGCCTCGCAGGTTATCACCTTCGGCGTTCTGCCGGGCAAGGTCTACGGTGATGCGGACTTCGCACTCGGCGCCACCGCGAGTTCGAACCTGCCGGTCTCGTATGTCAGCTTGAACACGAGTGTGGCCACGGTGTCCGGCAGCACCGTGACCCTCGTCGGCGCGGGCACAGCCACGATCCGCGCCTCGCAAGCTGGGAACGGCAACTGCGCGCCGGCACCGAGCGTGGAGCAGACCCTGAGCGTAGCGAAGAAACCGCTCACCGTGACCGCGGTTGATCAGAGCCGGAGCTACGGCGCGACCAACCCGCCGTTCCCCCTGCAGTACGCGGGTTGGGTCGGCGGTGGCGGCGTCCCGGACCTCGACACGCCGCCGACAGCCGGCACGGCGGCGACGGTGACCAGCGACACCGGCACGTACGCCATCACGTCGTCCGGCGGCGCCGACAACAACTACAGTTTCGCCCATGTCGACGGGACCCTGACCGTCACCAAAGCCCCGTTGACGGTAACCGCGGACAACAAGTTCCGGCCCTATGGCGAGGCAAATCCTCCGCTGACGATCACGTACACCGGGTTCCTGAACGGCGACGATGCAGGCGACCTGGACACGGCGCCGGCCATCTCAACCACGGCGGTCATTGACAGCCCGGTCGGCGACTACCCGATCGCCCTGACGGGCGGCAGCGACAACAACTACGCGCTCGCCCTTGTCGAGGGTACGCTGTCGGTGGGCAAGACATCGCAGGCCATCACGTTCAACCCGTTGCCGGGCAAGACCTACGGCGACGCGCCGTTCACCATCTCGGCCACGGCCAGCAGCGGTCTTCCCGTCACCTTCACCAGCCTGACCCCGGCGGTGGCCACGGTCAGCGGCGATACGGTGACGATCCACGCGGCCGGCGCGGCCACGATTCGCGCCTCGCAGGGCGGCAACGCGGAGTACGGCCCGGCGCCGACGGTCGACCGGGTCCTGACCGTGGCCAAGGCGAACCTGACCGTGACGGCGGACAACAAGAGCCGGAGCTACGGTACGGCCAATCCTCCGTTCACGCTCCAGTACGCCGGTTGGGTCGGCAGCGACGGGTCCGGTGTCCTGGATTCGCTGCCCACCGCCGGCACCGGCGCCACGGCGATCAGTCCGGTGGGCACGTACGCCATCACGCCGTCCGGCGGCGCGGACAACAACTACGCCTTCGCGTACGTGGATGGCACGCTGACCGTGACCGCGGCGACCCTGACCGTCACGGCGGATGACACGTCGCGTGCGTACGGCAGCGCCAACCCGCCGCTGACCGTGAGTTACTCGGGTTTCATGAACGGCGAGACCGTGGCGGTGCTCGCGCCGGCGCCTGTTCCGGCGACGGTCGCCGGCCCCGTCAGTCCGGTGGGGACGTACCCGATCACGCTGAGCGGCGGCAGCGCGCAGAACTACGCGTTGGTCCTTGTCAGTGGCACGCTGACCGTGACGAAAGCGGACCAGAGCATCACGTTCGACGCCCTGCCGGCGAAGACCTACGGCGACCCGTCCTTCAGCGTTGCCGCCACGGCCAGCAGCGGACTGGCGGTGACGTTCACCAGTCTGACGCCGGGCGTGATCACCGCGGACGGCACCACGGTGACCATTGTGGGCGCGGGCACGGCCACCCTTCGCGCGGCGCAGTCGGGCAACACGAACTACAACGCCGCCACGACCGTGGAGCGGAGCTTTGCCGTCGGCAAGAAGACGCTGACCGTGACCGCGGCCGACAGGAGCCGCGCCTACGGTGCGGCCAACCCCGGTTTCACGCTCGACTTCGCCGGGTGGGTCGGGGATGACGACAGCGGCGACCTGACGGCCCTGCCCACGGCCTCCTGCACCGCCACGGCGACGAGCAATGTGGGCAACTACGAGATCGTTCCTGCCGGCGGCAGCGACGCGAACTACACGTTCACGTACGTCAAGGGCACGCTGACCATTGCCAAAGCCTCGCTCACGGCCACGGCGCAGGACACGTCGCGACCGTACGGCCAAGCCAACCCGGCGCTGACGCTCAGCTACGCGGGGTTCGCCAACGGCGAGACGGCGGGCGTTCTCGATGCTGCGCCGGCGGCCGCAACCACGGCGGTGCCGGACAGCCCGCCCGGCGCCTACGTCATCACGCTGAGCGGCGGCAGCGATAACAACTATGAGTTTGTCCTGGTGAGCGGGACCCTCACGGTGACCCAGGCCGGGCAGACCATCACGTTTGCCGAACTGCCCGGCAAGACCTACGGCGACGCCGACTTCGACCTCTCGGCCACGGCGAGTTCAAACCTGCCGGTCTCGTATGTCAGTCTGAGCCCGAGCGTGGCCACGGTATCCGGCAGCACCGTGACCATCGTTGGCGCCGGGACTGCGACGATTCGTGCCGCGCAGACCGGCGACGCGAACTACAGTGCGGCCCCGGTCGTCGAGCGCGCCCTGACCGTCGCGAAGAAGACTCTGACGGTGACCGCAGACGACCAGGGCCGCACGTACGGTGCGGCCAATCCTGCGTTCACGCTGCAGTACGCCGGCTGGGCCGGTGCCGATGACACGGGCGACCTGGGCACCGCACCCACCGCCGCCTGTGGCGCCGTGCCGGCCAGCGACGCGGGCCCATACGGTATCGTCGCCACGGGCGGCGCCGACGACAACTACGACTTCGTCTATGTAAACGGGACGCTCACGGTGGCGAAGGCGCCGCTGACCATCTCCGCCGACGACACGTCTCGCGCCTTTGGCACGGCGAACCCTGAGCTCACGCTCAGCTTCGCTGGGTTCGTGCTCGGTCAGGACCGCAACGTGCTCGACGCGGCACCGACCGCCGCGACGACCGTGACGCCAGCCAGCGCGCCCGGAAACTACCCGATCGAGCTGAGCGGCGGCAGCGACGGGAACTACGCGTTCACGCTGGTGCAGGGGACGCTGACCATCACCACGGCGGCTCAGACGATCACCTTTGAGGCGTTGCCGGGCAGGACGTATGGCGATGCGGACTTCGCACTGACGGCCACAGCCAGTTCCGGGTTACCCGTGGTCTTCTCCAGTCTGACCCCGGCTGTCGCCACCGTCGCCGGCGACACGGTGCATATCGCCGGCGCCGGCCAGGCCACGCTTCGTGCCGTGCAGTCGGGCAACGCGAACTACGACCCGGCCCCGGCGGTCGAACGCACCCTCGAGGTGGCCAGGAAGAGCCTGACCGCGACGGCCGACAACAAGTCCCGAGTCTACGGCGTCGAGAACCCAACGTTGACCGTCAGCTACAACGGCTTCGTCGGCAGTGATGGCGTTGGCGTTCTCGACGAGGAACCGGTTGCCGCCACCACGGCCGCCGTGGACGGCCCGGTCGGCATCTACCCGATCACGCTGAGCGGCGGCAGCGACGACAATTACAGCTTCGTGCTGGTGGACGGCGTGCTCGAGGTCGGGCGCACGCCGCAGGCCATCGCGTTTCCCGAGATCGCCGCGAAGACCTACGGCGATGCGGACGTTGACCTCACGGCCACCGCTTCATCGGGGCTGCCGGTCAGTTTCGCCAGTTCCGACGCGACCGTGGCGACCGTGACAGGGAGTACGATCCACATCGTCGGCGCCGGAACTGCGACGATTACCGCGTCGCAGGCTGGCGACGAGAACTACGCGCCCGCCGCGAATGTGAACCGGACGCTGACCGTGAACCGGAAGACGCTGACGGTCGTGGCAGCCGACAAGAGCCGTACCTACGGCGCCGCGAATCCGGCCTTCACGCTGCAGATCACCGGTTGGGTCGGGGACGACGACGTCGGCGACCTCGCCGTTGCGCCGACCGCCACCTGCACGGCCACCCCGACGTCCCCCGTGGGGGCGTACGACATCGTCGCCGGTGGCGGGGCTGACGACAACTACGACTTCGCCTGCAACAGCGGCGCCCTGAGCGTCACGAAAGCGCCGCTGACGGCGACGGCGGACAACAGGAATCGGACCTACGCGACGACCAACCCGCCTCTGACGATTTCCTACGCCGGTTTTGTCAATAGTGAAGACAGCAGTGTGCTGGCGCCGGCGCCGACCGCCGCGACAGTGGCGGACCTGGCCAGTCCGGCCGGGACATACCCGATCACGCTGTCCGGTGGCAGTGCGGTCAACTACAGCCTGACCCTGGTCAACGGCACGCTGAGCGTCACCCAGGCGTCGCAGGCGATCACCTTCGATGCGCTGCCGGGAAAGACCTATGGCGATGCGGACTTTGCACTGACCGTTTCGGCCAGTTCGGGACTGACTGTGGCGTACACGAGCCTGAACGAGGCCGTGGCCACGATCAGCGGCAACACGGTCACCCTGGTCGGGGCGGGCAGCGCCACGATCCGGGCCTCGCAGCCGGGGAACACGAACTACAGTGCCGCGCCGCCGGTCGAGCAGACACTGACGGTCGGAAAGAAGGAACTGACGGTCATCGCGGAGAACAAGGCGTGCGCCTACGGCGCCGCGAACCCGCCGCTCACGCTCCAGTACGCCGGCTGGGTCGGCACGGACAGCGTGCAGGTCCTCGACACGCCGCCGGTCGCCGCTTGTGCCGCCACGGTCAGCAGCGACACCGGCGCGTACCCCATCACGGCCAGCGGCGGTGCCGACAACAACTACGGCTTCGCGTACACGGCCGGGACGTTGACCGTCACGCGGGCGCCCCTGACTGTGACCGCGGATAACAAGTCGCGTGCGGCCGGCGCGCCGAACCCGGCGCTCACCGTCACCTACACCGGGTTCCTCAACGGCGATGACGCAACCGATCTGGATACGCTGCCGGTCCCGTGGACCGCGGTGCTCGACAACAGCACCGACGTCGGAGGCTTCCCGATCACGTTCTCCGTCGCCGGGGACGACAACAACTACGCGCTGACACAGGTTGACGGGGCGCTGTCGGTCGGCCTGATCGAGCAGGCCATCACCTTCGACCCCCTCGGCGGCAAGACCTACGGTGACGCGGCGTTTGATCTGGTCGCCAGTATCGTCCCGGCGGACCTGGGCGTCGTGTTCGCCAGCCTGAACACGGGTGTGGCGACGGTCAGCGGCACGACGGTGACGATCGTGGGCGCCGGCAGTGCCACGATCCGCGCCTCCCAGCCCGGCGACGCGACACATGCGCCGGCGCCGAATGTCGACCAGGTTTTGGTGGTGGCTAAGGCGCCGCTGACTGCCACGGCGGACAACCAGGCACGGCCCTATGGGCAGGGGAATCCGGCGTTGACCATCACGTACAGCGGTTTTGTGAACAGCGAGACAAAGGCAGTTCTGGACGCGGAACCCACCGTTTCGACTGCGGCCACGCTCGACAGTCCCATCGGCGACTACCCCATCGTGCTGTCGGGTGGCGGCGACCCGAACTACGCGCTGGCCCTGATCAACGGTACTCTGACGGTCGGCAAGTCCCCGCAAACCATCTCGTTCGTGCAGCCGGCCGACCGGACGTACGGCGATACGGCGTTTGACGCCGGCGCGAGCAGCGATTCGGGGCTTGAGGTAGCCCTCACCAGCCTGACTCCCGCTGTCGTGACGGTCAGCGGCAGCACGGTGACGATCGTCGGCGCCGGCACGGCTACGCTGCGCGCCGAGCAGGCGGGGGATGCGAACTACGCAGCGGCCACGCCGTTTGAACGTACCTTCACGGTGGCGAAGAAGGATCTGGACGTGACGGCGGACGAGCAGGCGCGCGAGTACGGGCAGGCCAACCCGCTGCTCACGCTCACCTACGCCGGCTTCGTGCCGGGCGAAGACGAAACGTTCCTGGACGAGCAACCCGCCGTTGTGACTACGGCGTTCGTCGACAGCGCCCCCGGCGAGTATCCGATCGAACTCAGCGGCGGCAGCGATGCGAACTACGCCCTGACGCTGCACGACAGCACGCTGACCGTGACGCAGGCGCAACAGGTCATCGCGTTCCCCGCGATCGCGGGCCGGACCTACGGCGATGCGCCGTTCGCAGTCAACGCCACAGCCAGTTCCGGGCTGGCCGTCACATACGCGAGCCTGGACGAAACGGTGGCGACAGTCAGCGGCAGCACCGTGACCGTGAAGGGGGCAGGGGTGGCCACGATCCGCGCCACGCAACCGGGCAATGCGAACTACGCAGCCGCCCCGGACGTGACGCGGAACTTCACCGTGGCGCGGAAGTCATTGATCGCCACGGCCGAAAACAAGTCCCGGCCATACGGTCAGGCCAACCCGCCGCTGACCGTGGCCTACACCGGCTTTGCCGCCGGCGACAATGCCTCGGTTCTGGACCAGCAGCCGACCGTGGCCACGGCGGTGGACGCAGCCAGCCCGGTGGGCACGTACCCGATCACATTGTCCGGCGGCAGCGATGCGAATTATGCGCTGACGTTGCAGAACGGGACGCTCACGATCACCAAGGCCTCGCAGACCATCACGTTTGCTGCGCTCGAGGTCAAGACGTACGGCGCCGCCGCGTTTGCCCTCACCGCCACCGCCAGTTCGGGACTGCCAGTCGCCTTCTCCAGCCTGAACACGTCGGTCGCGACCGTGGCCGGCAGCACGGTGACCATTGTCGGCGCGGGCACGGCCACGATCCGTGCCGCGCAGGCGGGTGACGGCAACTACGCCGCGGCGCCGAACCTCGACCGAGTCCTGACGGTGAACAAGAAGATGCTCACCGTGTCGGCCGACAACGGCAACCGCATTTATGGCGCGCCCAACCCGGCGTTCACGCTGACCTACACCGGCTGGGCTGACACCGACCTGGTCCGGACCCTCGGCACCTGGCCAACGGCCACGTGTGAGGCCGTAACAACTTCGTCTATAGGAGTTTATGCGATTATTCCAGCCGGCGGCGTGGACCGTAAGTACAGCTTCACCTACGTCAACGGCACCTTGACCGTGACCCAGGCGCCGCTGACGGCGACGGCGGACAACAAGTCACGTCCGTACGGGCAAGCCAATCCGGTCTTTACTATCACCTACTCGGGATTCATGAACGGCGAGACCGCCGCGGTTCTGGACGTGGCGCCCGGCATCTCGACGCTCGCCACGGTCGGCAGCAATGTCGGCACGTATGCGATTACGCTATCCGGCGGCAGCGACGGCAACTACGCACTGACGCTGGTGAACGGGACGCTGACCATATCGAGGGCGGGGCAGACGATCAGTTTTGCCGCACTGTCGGGCAAGACGTACGGGGATGCGTCGTTCGGTGTGACCCCGACCGCCAGTTCCGGGTTGCCGATCTCGTTTGTCAGTTCCGCTCCTGCGGTTGCCACGGTCGCGGGCAGTACGGTCTCCATCACGGGTGCGGGTTCGACGACCCTCACCGCTTCACAGGCCGGCGATGCGAACTGGCTTGCCGCGCCGGATGTGCCGCGGACGCTGGCGGTGGCGAAGAAGGCGCTCGTGGCCCGGGCGGAGGACAAGACGCGACCCTACCTGGCTGCGAATCCGGCGTTGACCATTGCGTACTCGGGTTTCGTCAGCGGCGAAGATCACGCCGTGTTGGACCAGGAACCGTCCGCATCAACGCTGGCGCCGCCAACCAGTCCGGTGGCCGCGTACCCGATCACGCTGTCCGGCGGCAGCGACGGCAACTACGCATTGACCTTGGTCAACGGCACGCTCACGATCACGCCGGCCGGCCAGACGATCACCTTTGACCCGCTGGCGGACCGGGCGTACGGCGACGCGGCGTTCAATCTCTCGGCCAGTGCCAGTTCCGGGCTGGCGGTGACGTTCACGAGTCTGAATAACGACGTGGCCACGGTCAGCGGCAGCACGGTGACGATCACCGGCGCCGGGACGGCAACGATCCGTGCCACGCAACCCGGGAATGTCAACTACGGCGCCGCACCGCAGGTGGACCGGACTCTCACCGTGCACAAGAAGACGTTGACCGTGACGGCGCACAATAAGAGCCGCAACTATGGCAGTGCGAACCCCGCATTCACGCTTCAGTTGTCCGGTTGGGTCGGCGGCGACGGTTTGGCCAACCTTGCCACGGTCCCCACAGCCACCTGTATGGCCACCGTAACCAGTAACACAGGCGACTATCCTATTGTCCCCGTCGGCGGCGTGGACGAGGACTACGACTTCACGTACATCAACGGTATCCTCTCCGTGGCCAAGGCGTCGCTGACCGCGACGGCGGACGACCAGTCGCGCCAGTACGGGCAGCCCAATCCGCCTCTTACCGTCAGGTATGCGGGTTTCGTGAACGGTGAAAACTCCGCCGTTCTTGATACACTCCCCACGGTTTCCACGACCGCCACAGTTGCCAGTCCGGTCGGCGACTACGCGATTCGACTGAATGACGGCAGCGACGGCAACTACGCATTGACCTTGGTCAACGGCACGCTCACGATCACGCCGGCCAGCCAGACGATCACCTTCGACGCGTTGTCCGACAAGACCTACGGCGCGGCGGCGTTCAACCTGACAGCCAGCGCCAGTTCCGGGCTGCCGGTCACGTTCACCAGCATGAACAACGATGTGGCCACGATCAGCGGCATCACGGTGACAATCGCCGGCGCCGGAACGGTTACCTTGCGGGCCACGCAGCCCGGCAACGCCAACTGCAGCGCCGCGCCGCAGGTGGACCGTATTCTCATTGTTGCCAAGGCGACGTTGACTGCGACGGCCGACAACCAGTCGCGTGCGTACCGGACCGCGGACCCGGTCTTCGCGATTTCCTACACCGGTTTTGTGAACGGCGAGACGGCGAGCGCACTCGACGCGCTGCCGACGGCGGCGACGACGGCAACGTTCGACAGTCCGCCGGGCGTGTATCCGATCACGCTGTTCGGTGGCAGCGATGCGAACTACGATCTCAGCCGGGTCGGCGGCACGCTGACGATCATCAATCTGTCGCCGGTTATTGAGCAGGCCGGACCGTTGTGCGTAATCATGGACGAGAACGGTGCGCCGCGGCCGTGGGCGGCGCCTGTGCTGACCGCATCGTACGACGGCGCGGGAGTTCTGAATTGGTCGCTGCTCAGCAGTCCCAAGCATGGTCTTGCCACGGTCCGCGGCACCGGTGGGGCGCCGACGGTGTTCCACTATGCACCGGCGGCGGACTGGTGCGGCACGGACCGGTTCAGCGTCCAGGTCACTGACGGGTTCGGTCTGGGCGACGCGATCGAGATCGAGGTGAGGGTGGCCCCCAGCGACGCGCAGGGCCTCGTGGTGTCGGCACCGGATCTCTGGGTGGTTGAGGGCGAGACGGCGTCGTTCAGCGTGTGTTTGGCTGCGCGCCCACTGGGCGCGGTGAACGTGAACGTGACGGTCGCGGGCCGCGCCGGGGCGGTGTCGGTCCTGGATCACGCGGCCATGGTCTTCTCGGTGCACAACTGGAACGTGCCGCAGACGGTGTTGGTGCTCGGGTGCGACGACGCGGATACCACTGACGCGTCGACGGTTCTGAATATTGCCGACAGCCAGCAGGCGCTGGTGGCGCGCGATCTGTCCGTCACCGTACTCGACGACGACCGCCAGGGCATCTGTGTTTCGGCGCGGAGCTTGGCGGTGGCCGAGGGCGGGCAGTGCACGCTTGGCGTATCCCTGATGCAGGCGCCGACTGGGCCCGTCACAGTGGATGCCTGCTGGGTCTGCGGCGCGGAGTACATCGCGCTGTCCGGGCGCCAGAGCCTGACGTTCGGCCCGGGCGACTGGAACACGCCGCAGACGCTGACGGTCTCGGCACCGGACGACGGGGACGTCGAGGACCGGTTCGCGCGCCTGCAACTCAGTGCCACCGGTGTGGAGGACATCTTCGTTGATGTGCAGGTCCTGGACGGCGGGGCGACGCAGGTCCTGAACCTGGAGCCCGGCTGGAACCTGATCTCGATCTGTGTGGACGCGGGAACCGCAACCCTGGCGAGCCTGTTCTCGCCGCCCTGCGTGGGCGCCATCTGGCGTTGGGATGCACTCTTGCAGGGGTATGTCAACGCCAGAACTGAGCCGGTCGAGCCTTTGGTGGGATACTGGGTGTACTGTGGCACGCGCGCAACGGTGCAGGTGGTGCTGCAGGGCGAGGCGCTGCCGCCGGTGCGGCGCGACCTGAGCCCGGGCTGGGACCTGATCGGCCCGCTCGACGACTCGCCTAAGCGGCAGACGCCCGGACTGCTCGGCGGCGTCTGGGTGTGGACCGGTGGCGACCTGTGGGGCTGCAAGGACGGCTACCTGTCGGCGGCCGGACACGAAACGCCCGACCTGTGGGGCTATCACGACGGGAAGATGTTCAATTTGGACGACGCACCGGAGCAACTCCCGGCGTGGCAGGAACAGGGCGTGCTGATGCAGGGCCACGCGTACTGGGTCGAGGCCGTGGCCACGCACCCGTGGTATCCGTTCCTGTTCTGGGACGGCGTGCCGCTGCCCGACGGGGCAGGCGACTATGCCGCCTACCAGGTCGAGATCTGGGACGGCGAACCGGACCTGCCGGACAGCGTGCGGCTGGCCGTGCTGTATGTGGACGAGGCGCAAGCCGCGCCGTGCGACTGGTTCCGGGCCGGTGCCGCGGGACTGCTGCCCGGCGGTTACGCCTGGCGCTACCGCGGCCGGGTCCCGCAGACCCAGGCGTTTGAGAGCGGCTGGCATGCGCCGTCAGGACGGCAGCGCGGGCCGCTGGCGGTGGCTGACTACGGTTATGCGTCGCCGCCTGCCGATCTCTCCGTGGCGGACTTGGGCAACGGCTGCTTCGAAATCGGGTTCCGCGTCGAGAATGCGCAGGGCTACCGGGTCGACATCACCGGACCGAACGGGTTCCGCCAGGCCTGGTCCAGTCCCTTCCTTCCCGACGAGTTTGGTGTCATTCCGATCAACCGTGATCAGGTCGTGACGGTGCAACTCCCCGGGTCGGGCGTGTACACCTGGCAGGTCTGCGGCTACAACCCGCTGGACACGGCCGAGAGCGTACAGGCGTGGCAGACCGGCTCTGATCTGGTGGTCCCGGCTGGCACGAGTGTCGTGCCCGTTGTTCTGACCGCGCCGGTCGCGGTCTGGCCGGTCGACGGCGATGTGATCCACATTGCCGCCGATGGCACAGGCTGGGTCGAGTTGAGCTGGCAACCGGTGTCTGGCGCCGTCGACTACCTCGTGTACCTGGGGGCGGACGGCCAGGGCACTCTGTACAACTACGAGCAGGTCGGCAATGTGACGCGACTCAGGTTGCGCCTGCCCCCGGGCTGTTACCTGCTCAGTGTGCAGGCCGTGAGCGTGGCCGGGAGCACCGGCCCCGCGGTGGTGCGGCACTTCACCGTGCTGGGTGCGGACACCGCACCGGTGGTCACCGGTGTCGAACGGGTGCCGGACGATCCGCACCGGCTCCGCATCTTCAGCAATGTGGACAGTGCGGAAGTGGCGACCGTGCTGCTGGCGGTTTTCGACCCCGCGACGGCCACGTGGATCCAATGCACGACGGAACTGGACCCCGCCAACCGCACGGTGCGCTGCGCGGAGCGCACGTTCGGCGTTGGCGACACGATCTGCATCCAGCTCGTCGCCACCGATGGGCAGCAGAGCACGGCTCGAGTTCTGAATCTGGAGTAACAACGTTGAGGGTGCATCGGAACAGACTCGCCTTGGTGTGCGTGGCGCTGCTGCTGAGCGCGGTGCTCGTGCGCGCCGACGAATGGCGGCTCAGCCTGGGCGTGGCCTGGCGCAGCTTCGGCGACGTGCAGTTCGAGCCGTTCGCGCTGCGCAACTGGAATCCGGTCCCGTCCCCGGCGCCGTTCGGGTTCCAGCAGTTCGACAACGCGGTGCTCGGTGGTTACAACGTAGTGGCCGGGCAGACGCTGGACGCGGACACGGCTGCGTTCACAGGCGCCGCCGCCGATCTGGACCCGGCCGGGCACTGGACGCCGGTGCTTGGACTGGAGCGACGGCTCTGGCGCCGCGGCCGGCTCGAACTCGGTCTGGTCGCGGACATGCAGTACGCGCACCTCTCGGCCGCGGGATCGGCAACCGGCGATGCGGCCGACCCGGGAGCGTTCGACGCATGGTATTACCGATACCAGATTTACGACCCAGGCAGCGGACTTCGCATCGATCCACAGCCGCCGCTCGGCGGTTGGCCGCAGGGACCGTTCCCCGGGTTCTCGAACCTCACCTCCGCCGTCGTGAAGCAGCGGTTTGAACTCGACGCGCTGAGCCTGGACTTCGGCGCCACCGCGGCGATGTGGACCGGTCGCGTGCGCTGGCAGGTTCGCGGCGGCGTTTCCGCGAACGGGTTCCAGACTGAATCCA
>MHBL01000406.1 GCA_001803235.1 Lentisphaerae bacterium RIFOXYA12_64_32 | reverse complement strand
GCTTGCCCGGTCCGGCTCTGCCTGAAACCGGCTTGACACCCGACCTCGCCGCTTTACCTTTTCTGTCGAGGGTTCGCCTACTGCTCTCACGGAGGAAGTGTGGCGCGGGTTCAATGGACCATTCTGAGCCTTCACCTTGGCTGGCAGCGGCTGGTGCTGTTCCGGCTCTCCGTTGCCCTCAATGTGCGTCCATTTCAACCCCGGACCGCCTATTCGGCGCCACTCTGTGCCAAAAACCCTTATATATGCGGTTTTCAATATGAGTTCCTGCTGCAGCAGGTCACTCCTAAGCCGGTGGAGCGGGAACCAAACCGAACGCCGAACGTCGAAGTCAAGAGGCACTTCCGCCCTCGACACCCGCTTGCCACGGCGTAGCTTCTGAGCGAGACACAGGGGGACAGGCTGGTGGTGTCACGTCCGTCGGCTGTCCCGGCAGTTGCAGTGCACTGCGGGACGGCGGCGCGTCGATTGCACCGCGGATCCAGGGCTGTTTCAGAATCTGGCGCCGCGTCTCGCAGAACCACGCCTTCGCGCACACCTGGTAGGGGCGACCTGTCCTCAGGCCGCCCCCCCCCGGCGTGGGGACACGCCGGGGGTACTCGCCGCACACGACGGTCACGAATCTTGAAACAGCCCTGCAGCAGATCGTACACCTCTTGCCTTGCCCCCTGGGCGGACACATATTGTGAGGAAACGATATGAATCGTCCGCGACTCATTCCATCTGTTCGGTTGGAAACAAGGAAGGACGTCTCATGAAGAAGATCCGAGTAGGCATCATTGGTCAGGGCCGCAGCGGCCGGGACATTCACGGGGTCTACCTGGTGAAGGACGAGCGGTACCAGATTGTGGCGGTGACGGACCGCATCCAGGATCGGTGTCAGCGGGCCGTGGCCGAGTACAAGTGCGAGGCGCACGACGACTACCGGGAGTTGCTCAAGCGCAAGGACCTCGACCTGGTCGTGAACGCCTCGTTCAGCCACCTGCACGTGCCGATCACGCTGGAGTGCCTGCAGGCCGGGCATAACGTGCTGTGCGAGAAACCCCTGGCGTCCAAAGCCGCGGACGTGGATACGCTGATCGCTGCGTCCGCAAAGGCCGGAAAGACGCTGGCCATTTTCCAGCAGTCGCGCTACGCGCCATACTTCCAGCAGGTGCGCCAGGTGATCGGGTCCGGCGCGCTCGGCCGCATCGTGCAGATCTCGGTTGCGTTCAACGGGTTCGGCCGGCGCTGGGACTGGCAGACCCTCAACGAGTACAACGGCGGCAACCTGCTGAACACCGGGCCGCACCCGCTGGACCAGGCGCTGGTGCTGTTCGGCGACGGCATGCCGAAAGTGACCTGCTTCATGGACCGCACCGAAGGCTGCTTCGGCGACGCCGAGAACCACGTGAAACTCATCCTCAGCGGTGAAGGTCATCCCCTGATCGACCTGGAAATCTCTTCCTGCTGCGCCTACCCGTGCTTCACCTACAACGTGTACGGCACGCTGGGCGGCATGAAAGCCGCCATGGCGAATGCCGAGTGGAAGTACTTCAAGTGGGACGAGGCGCCACAGCAGCAGGTCACGAAGGTGCCGCTGAGCAAGCCGGACGGCACGCCGGCCTACGCCAGCGAGCAACTGACCTGGAGCAACGAGACCTGGCCCAAAGCCGCCGGCGAGGCGGAAAAGAAGACCGGCTACGTGCCGGCCGCACCCTCGACGAACCTCACGCAGGAGTTCTACAGCATGCTGTACCGCACCCTGGCGGAAGGCAAACCGCTCGAGATCACGCCGCAGCAGGTTCGACGCCAGATCGCGGTCATCGAGGAATGCCATCGCCAGAATCCGCAGATCCATGCGGGCAAGAAGTAGGGACCCCGCGCGTCGAGACTGGCGTATCCAGCGAACGGGCGATACGGATCGCCCGTTCGCCCCATGCCCTGCCCGCACCAAGACCGGGCACAAATTGTCGAAGGCCGACGCACACCGCACGCCTGGACCTGGACACCGTTGAGACCCTCGATATTCTGGCCGAGCGCGGCGTCCCTGGAAACCTGGCCGCTAGCGACGTGCTCGACTCCGTGGAACACTTCCTCTGAGTCCGGCCGATCGCGGTCTCTGAGCTCACGGCACGTACGCATTCGCCTGCGGCGCCGCTTGGCGGAGGTTCGGGGTGATGTCGGCCGCGACATCGCCCAGGGCCCAGGCCAGGCCGGCGAGCAGGACTTGGCGGAAGACGGCGCCGGTCCAGACGTCCTCGCGATGGCCCATTGAGGTGTAGAACACGCGGCCGCTGCCGTGCATCCGCGCCCAGGTCGCCGGGAACGGCGGACGCTCGTAGCACTTGCGGTCCATCGGTTGCTCCAGGTTCATTCCTGCGCAGTCCTGGGTCAGGATCACGTGCAGGTCGTCGCCGAACTTGACCAGGGAGAACCACTCCTCCATCAGGGCGAACGACTCGCCCAACCCGCCGAACCCGGGGAAGCGCGGCGAACGGACGAGCATCTTCGCGACCTGCTGACTGCCGTGGCCGATGCAGTCAGCCCCGAACGCGTCCGGGTGCAGCCACAACCCGGGATGGATCCCCACCAGCGGCTTGCCCGCGCGCACGGCGCGGTCGAGGGCCTCCCATCCGCGCTGCGTCAGCGGCGGGCTCTGGTCCTTGCTCTCCGGCTTCATCAGGTCCGCCGGTTTGCCGCAACTGTACGACACAATGCCCGCGTACCGGTCGAGGTCCTGCTCAAACACGCCACCATCCTTGGTGCAGTCGACGTCGCACCCGACCTCGCCGGCCAGGCGAACAAACGCCTTCTCCCCGAACGACAGCACACCGCCCTGCCGCGCAATCACCGGATGCTCGAACAGAACGCTGCGACTGAAGAGCAACAGCTTGCGCCGGGGCGGCGTGTGCGCGGTGCCGGTGACAAGGGGCGTCGGCGATGCGGATTTGGTTGGCATGGGTGGAATCCTTTACTCGAAATCGTGTCTCGCAATCCTGGTCGGGGTCGGCGCTACCGGGCCAGATCCCGTGCGTCGTCCCGCTCGACCGCTCGCTGAAGCATCGCTGCCACTTCCGCCTGAAAGGGCGTGTCGATTTGGTGCGGCAGCAGGCCTTTCAGAACGGCGGGAGCGGCTCGCTCCCGCATGCCGGACCGAGCCGGTCCGGCCACGTTGGGCGTGGTTGCGCATCTGATGTGGCTAAATCGACGCGCCCTGAAAGGCGGTACTCAGACTGCGATACACGGGCGCCCCTCCGGCTGACACCTGAAACCCGAAACCTGACACCTCTGACGGTGCGTTTCCGTCACACCAGCGGCGGCGCGATCTGGCGCAGGAGTTCCTCGCAGACCTCCATCGTGCCGACGGTACTCGCGACGGGCGACACATCGGACGCTGTGCCCTTCACCGCGGCGATGAAGTTGTCGACATCGCCAACATACCCAATCGTCTCGAGCGGATCATACCCGTACGCACCGTGTTCGAACACGTAGTCCGCCTGCGGGTCCTGCCACCACGGCCCCTTCACGGGGCGACGCCAGGTCAGCGCCGCGCAGCACCCATGGCTGCAGAGGAACGTCCCGGTACCGGTCACCTCGAAGTAGACGAACTCCTTGCCAGGCATCTGCCCGGACGTAAAGTTCAGCGTGCCCACCGCACCCGACGCGAAGCGCACCGTGGCCACGTAGTCCCGCGCGCCGGCACGCCCGGACGGCGTCGCCGTGACGGCGTTGATGTCGCCCAGCAGGAATCGTGCGGTGTCGACCAGGTGGCAATGCTGGTCCATGACCACGTCGGCCATGGTCTTGCCGCTCGTGAGGCCGTAACGGAACACGCCCAGCAGCGGCGCGCCGAAGTCCGTGCCGGCCAGGATCTTCTTCGCCTGGCTGGCGGCCATGGAGGACCGCATGTTGAACCCCACGTGACACACGACGTTCTTCTTTGCCGCGAGGGCGGCCATTTCCTGTGTCGCAGCACTGCTCGGCGCCGGCGACTTCTGCACGTACAGTGGGAACCCGCGCTCCAGCACCTGCATGCCGATGGCGTAATGCACTTTCGGGCCACCGACACAGAACACCGCCTGCGGCTTCACCTCGTCCAACATCACACGAAAATCCGTGTAGACCTTCTCGAACCCGTACTTCGTCTGCGCCGCGCGCGCCTTGGCTTCGTCCAGGTCGCAGACCGCTGCCAGCCGGACGTCATGCCGCCGCAGTTGCGGGAACATGCACGCATTGGTGAAATTGCCGGCCCCGATGTAGACGATGGTAATCACAGTTCTCCCTCCTCGTTCATGCCGTCAACCGCAGGCGCAATTGTCGCTGTCCAAGCCGTTACATCAGCCCGATCAAGGGGCCAGTCGCAGCACGCGTGTTTCGCCCTTCTTCAGGGCCAGCTCGAGTCGCGGGCCCGCGCCGAGCACGCGGCCGTCCATTTCGTCGGTCACTGGGCCGGTGCTGCCGGTGTCCACGGCCAGCGTCCCGTCAGCGGCGGCGTGAATGGCGAGGAACGGTCCGTTTGCGTAAACGTTCGCATCGGTCTCGGTGTAGAGATGAATGCCTGCCAGACGTGCGGCATACCGGTGGAGCGCGGGCGGGATTTCAGTCGTGCCAACGAACAGAACCGGCCCGCCGCTGCCATTGCGCAACACGACTGCCGGTTCGCCGCCCGCGAACTGGGCCAGCACCGTGTCGCCCGGCCCAGGCACAGGCGAGAGCAGTGGCTGCACAGGCTTAGCGGGTGCGAACTCCGCAGGCAGTCCCGCCGCCAGTCCCGCATCCGTCGCCTTCACCCGTGCCGGGGTCACGTCCGGGAGCCGCTTCACGTCGAACCCGGTCAGGTCCGTCACCGTCTCCGTGCCGACCCTACCGTTGTCGAGGTTGATGTAGCCCGGCGCCCAGCACCAGATGACCGAGGCCCGGCTGGCCAGGTCTTTCAGCGCCTGGCGTTCAGCGCCCGTCAGCGCCCAGGCCGCGAGGAACACGTATTGCCGCGCGCTGACGCGCCCGGCCGCCACGTCGTCCAGCAGGTACTGGCCGAACGGTGTGCCCATCCGGTGCAGGTTGGCTCGACCGGTGTAGATCAGCGGCCGTGTGGTGGCGGCGGACGCACCGGCAGCCGCCACGTAGCGCATCGACCGCTCGTCGAGTACCGCTGCCACTGCAGGCTTGAACGGCACGGGATTGGCGAGCAACGTTTCCTCCATGGCCTTGAACCGGCCCATTTCCTCCCACAGTTTCGCATCGTTGAACCAGCCGGTCGCGCCCAGGTCCATCCACCAGGTCGCGAAGTTGCGACAACCCTCCTGCGCCATACAGTAGCGGATCGCGCGGCGCAACGCCTCGGCGGCGTCCGCACGGTACTGCACCGAGGCCACCGAGGGTGCGTTGGTCACCTCGCCGCCCTCGTAACGCATCACGTCGTCCGGGTGCGCCCTCGCCCACCACGCGGGCGGATGCATGCCGATGCGCGGCAGCAAGAGCGCATTCGGATTCGCCGCCAACGCCTCGCGGCACGCCCGGTCGAGATGGAAAAAGTTCGGTTCCTTGCCCGGTTCGGCCCAACCCGCACTGGCACCAAACGACACCAAGTCCACGCCTTGCGCCGCTGCCAGAGCGACCTGGGCGCCAAACGGCGACGGCAATCCACCCTGCATACGGAAGTCGTCGCCCTGATGGTGAAACGTCGGGCGGAAAGGACGCTCCGCGTCGGCACGGACACGGATCGAGACCTGGTACCGGTGATCCTTCACCAGCGTCAACTCGGGACGGAAAAGGTGGAACCCCTGCGTCTTGGGCTCGGCGGTGAGCTTCACATGCAGCACGTGTCCGGCGCCACCGTCTGGCGCCGGTTCCACGGTCATGGACACCGGCGGGTTGTCTCGGAACCCCTCGCACCAGAATTTCCACTCCTTGTCGAACGCGTCCTGACCACCCTCGAAGTCGCACGCAACCAGTGCCGGCCCGGAATCGACATCCTTCACATGCACGTCGTCGAACCAGATGTTGCCGCTGTCCTCGCCGAACCGCAGGTGCATGGCCACGCAATTATCGTCCTCCGGCGCCGTGAACTGGAACTCGACCGTGCGCCAGTCCGTACCGATGTGCGTCGCACCGCCGCCGCCGGCCGCGCCCCAGAAGATGCGCGCCCGTACCGGTGCACCGTCCTGCGTCAGTTGCGGCACACCGTTCCGCGACACGACCCGGAACGCGTGCGACTTGCCCGAGGCTGCTTGCGCCTCATCGGCGCCGGCCGGCACCACGCACGCCACCCATCCAAGGACCCCCGTCGCCGCCGAAATTCCGAGCCAACTGCACCATGGTTTCATGCTGAACTCCCTCGCTAAACGGTGCGCTCCACATCCGTATCCGTGCCAGTCGCCCGGCGTGTCCCTACGCCGGGAGAGACGTGCGTTCCTCCACAAACCCACAGGTCGGCGTCAACTCCCGCTGCACCGATGCCACGGCCCGCGCCAGAACGCACAACCACGCCTATCGACGCGGCCCAGCGTGGGGACACACTGGGCCTACCGGGCATTCCCAAACCACCTACGCCTTCGCCGCCGCGGTCAAGAGCTTCCGTCGCGTGCGCGCGACCCAGTCGGCGGACTTCGGGAAATCCTCGAAGCTCTTCATGTCCTGAAGCAGCTTCGCGTCACGCTCGACGTCGAGCGTCTGCAGCAACGCGTAGTCCTGCATACTGTCGGCGAACACCTCCCAGCGCATCGAGTCGATCGGACCGTCCGCTCCCGGGTAGACCATGAACGTGTCGCCGTAGGCCCAGCCTGGCCACGACATTCCGTCCTGCACGGAGAACGGGTCGATGCGCGTGCGGGTCTGGCTCTTGTACCAGTAGTTGTAACCCCAGTGCAGGAAGCCCTGGAACGGCCAGCGGTAGAACAGCCACCCGTTCATGCGAATCTTGGCCAGCGGCGTATCGAGCAGCCGGTTCAGGTACCGGCCGCGCGGGCCGCAGCAGTAGTAACACCAGCAGGGAATGCCTTCCTTGACGAAGTTCAGCGCCGTACCGATACTCGGGACCGGCATGTCGGTCAGGCGCAGTCGCCCGAACTCGATCTCGCTCAACGCGTCCATCACCTTCATCCACGGCGCGAGTTCGCGCAGCACGGCACGCGCCTTGCGGTAGTTCTCCTGGTGCTCCGCGCCGTGCGGTTCGTCGGAGACGTGGAAGTAGCTGCGCTTCAGCAACTTCTCCACCTTGAGGAAGTTGTGGAACTCCGGCAGGAACTGCGAGAGGAAGGCGCGGTACGTATCCGAGGTCGCGCCCGTGTCCGGCGTCCAGAGCAATTTCTCATCGGCGCCCTGGTTCTCATAGATGCGGATAGCGCACTTCACGCCCCACTGCGTGAACAGGTGCGTCCACTCGAAGTTGCGCACGCCGCAGCTCGCGGCCAGATCGACGTAGCGCTTCACATCGCGCCAGTCGAACCGGTACTTGTCGCGACCGGTGCGCTTGACGTTCAGCAACTGGCTCGGCCGCTTGACGCCGTCCAGCGGCGGCGTGAACACCGGCGCGTAGACCACGTCCTGCCCGTGCTCGGTCAGGTTGCGGAAGTAGTTCGGCACGATCCCCCAGTAGCGCTCGTCGAACGCCGCGCAGTCGTGGAAGTCCAGGATCGCATCGTTGTAGAACCACTGCATGACGCGGAAGTCGCGGCGCGGCCGGACGCTCACATCGTGCACGCACACCTTGACCTTCTGCGTCTGCACCGGCTGGTCCTTGGGCAGGATGCGGACCGTGAGCGTGTGCGCGCCCGGCTCAACCTTCGTCGCCGGCGTCACGGTGAACCAGAACGCATGCGTCTCATTGACCGGCAGCGGAAACGCGGTCTCGTCGAACAGCGGGTCCGGCACGTAGCCCGGAATGTGCCCGAGCCCATCGGCGTCCTCCACGTTCATGCTGGTATTGAGGTGCCGCATCGGCACGTACCCGACGCGGCGGACACGCACGGTCCAGCCCTCCGGCGCTTCGGCCTCAAGCTTGACCTCGACCGGGTAGTCCCAGCGCCCGCCAGAGGCCGGATCGCTTTCCAGCCGCAGCCCCACCTGGAAGCTGAACCGCTCATTGCGAGCCACGTCCAGACTCAGCGGCCGCACGCTCACCACCGGTGTCGCCGGGTAGTGCCGAACCAACGATGTCGCCAACCATGAATGCAGTTTCACGTGTGGGGTCCTCTCTCGCAGTGTTCAGTGTTCAGGAATCGAGATTCTGTGGCACCGCAGTCGTCCCTCCGATTCTGGCTGGATACTATAGCAGGGGAAGACCGCCTGTCAGGGGCACGGCGGGAATCGGTGGAGCGGTCACCGATGAGACCGCATTTCCGGTCTGAGTCCCGGCTTCAGGGCGCGTCGATTTAACCACCTCAGGTGCGCAACCACGCCCAACGTGGCCGGACCGGCTCCCGCACTAAATCGACACGCCCTTCAGCCGGAAGCCTCCCGCGTGGCTTCAGCCCGCGGGGGAGCGCGTCGCCAGCCACGGCGGCACTTTGGCAACACCCCACCCGCCACGCCGCCACGCGCAACCAACCGGCACCGTCACTCCTCCACGCTGCACCGTTCCCGTGCGCTCGCTGAAGACTCGCGCCCACTTCCGCGTGAACGCGGGACTCAGACTCAAGCCCAGCCGTCGCCAGGCGTCACCCGTCCTCCTGAACCCTGCCCCCTCAACCCGCCCCGCCCTCCCTCCCCGCTACAAACGGCGCCGGGATTTGTAATGGTCCGCCGTCGCGACGAATGCGATATTCGCGGTAGAGAAAGGACCCGAACCGAGTCCGCTCCCAAACCGCTCCGCGGGCCGCACTGGCCGACCCCGCAGACCGGAGCAAGCGCCAGGCGAGAAGGAGAAAGCAACCATGACTGCGACCTCAATCGTGCTGTGGATCCTCGGCGTCTTGTTCCTCTTTGTCACCCTGTTCCAGACCCTGTTCACGGTGCGGCAGCAGACGGCGGGCGTCGTGCAACGGTTCGGCAAGTTCGTGCGCATTGCCCGGCCCGGACTGAACATCAAGATCCCGTACATCGAGAGCGTTGCCGGCCGCGCCAACCTGCGCGTGCAGCAGCTCGACGTGCGGGTCGAGACCAAGACGGAGGACAACGTGTTCGTCCACGTCGTCGTGTCGGTGCAGTACTTCGTGCACCCGGAGCGTGTGTACGAAGCGTTCTACAAACTGGACGATCCGGAGACCCAGATCACCTCATTCGTGTTCGACGTGGTCCGCGCGCGAGTGCCGATGATCAAGCTGGACGACGTCTTCGAGAAAAAGGATGAGATCGCCGACGCCGTCAAGGGCGAACTCTCGCAGATGATGGACGACTTCGGCCTGGGCATTCTCAAGGCACTGGTGACCGACATTGACCCCGACGCCAAGGTCAAGGCGGCAATGAACGAGATCAACGCCGCACAGCGCATGCGTGTCGCCGCCAGCGAGAAGGGCGAAGCCGAGCGGATCCTCAAGGTCAAGTCCGCCGAGGCCGAAGCGCAGAGCAAGGCGTTGCAGGGCAAAGGCATTGCCGACCAGCGCCGCGCCATCATCGACGGGTTGCGCGAGTCGGTAGCCGAGTTCAAGGAGACGGTCCAGGGCTCGAGTGCGCAGGACGTGATGAGCCTGGTGCTGATGACGCAGTACTTCGACACGCTCAAGGAACTGGGCAGTTCCTCGCAGACCAACACCATCCTGATCCCGCACTCGCCCGGCAACCTGAGCGACATCTCCAGCCAGATCCGCAACGCCATCATCACCGCCAACCAGGTCCCCGGCGCCCCCAAGCCCGCCGCCGGCTGAAGCCCTTCACCGGGCGCGGCAACGCGCCCTCTCCCCCCGTACACGACCCGGCGCCGCCCCCGCGGCGGTAATGCGTCAGCGCCCCCCGGGCGCCGGCCCGCCCGGTCATACCAAGCTGAAAC
>MHBL01000405.1 GCA_001803235.1 Lentisphaerae bacterium RIFOXYA12_64_32 | reverse complement strand
CGACTGGGTCAACGGCACCGCCGCCACGGACCACGCCAGTCTCGACCCGGACGGCCACAGTTTCCTGCTTAACCTGACGTACTCGTTCTGACAAGGGCAGGGCGCCATGCGGCGGTCGTGCCCACTGTCGGGCGGTTGCGCTCACCCGTCCCTTCAGGTTGTCCGCGACGGAGCAGCAGGTGCGGCACGGATCATCTCTTCAAGGCGCTGCCAGCAGTACCACTGCATGCGCGGCAGGTGGAAGAACCCTTTCCACATGTTGCCCTTGAGCGTGGTCGAGACGCTGCCGTCGCGGTGCAGGTAGCCAAACCATTCGCCGTGGCTTGGGTCGGGGAAGTGCGCGTACGCCCAGTCGTGCGTCATGCGGTGCCAGCGTGCGTACTTCGCATCACCGGTCAGCTGGTACGCCAGCAGTGTGGCAATGATCGCCTCGTTGTGCGGCCACCAGAACTTCATGTCGTGCCAGTACTCGGTGCACGGCAGGCCGCGGGCGTCGCGGGAGTAGAGGATTCCGGGTCGCCCGCCGTCACTGTCCCCGGGCGTAGTACGTCACGGCAGGGATCCGGTACGTGTCGCCAGGGCCAATGTCGCTGATCCAGTACAGGCGTCTGCCGTCGCCATCGGCGTCGGTGAAGATGTCGTCCAAGTTGCCTGAGGCGCCGTCGAGCACGAGACTCCTGCCGTGCAAGGCCGTGATGCGGAAGCCCTTGGACTTGTCTTCGTTGTACAGCCAGCGTCCGACGTGCGCGCCGTCGCCGCGGCCGTACCCGCTGAGGTCGCGGTCGGCAGTGACCGTGTTGGCGGCAGTGTCGGTTGCGATCACCGCACCCATCCCCGCCACGTACAGCATATCACCCAGATCCAGGACAAGGCCATCTGCGGTTGGTTTGGCTTCTCGGATGGTGTAGCTGGTCTGGTGCAGGGCATTGCCCAGAATGACGACCGAGTCCCGGCAGGACTCAGGGGCGATTGAGGCAGCCTCCACGGTGAGCGAGTTCCTGTCGAAGTTCAGGGCCAGCACCTTGCCTTTCGGCGAGGGCGCCGGCGCCAGAGAGAACTCGCCGTACTGCAGCCGTGTGCCGTTGACCACCACGGCACGGCGGACGCCGGTCGCGTCGACGGTCACCATGGCGAACTCGGCGGCGACCGCGAACGCCTGGCCGGCGCCCTGCCAATCGCACGTCTCCGCCGGGTTCAGCGAACTGTGGATGAAGTCGGTGACCGCACCGCGGTGGACCGCCACGCCGACCGTCTCCGGAGTCGCGTCCGCCGCCTGCAGGCACTCCACGCCAGTCAACTCGGCTGGGCCGTTGTGCGGTTCGACCACGGCGACGTACTTCGAGAGCAGGCCCGCGGCGGCGTCCGCCTGCGGGTCTGGAACCCGGTTGCGGCCCAGCACGTACTGGATCACACTGGGGTTCCCCGGCTGGAGTTCCGGAGACGCATCGGCGGTGATGACTTCCCGGGCGCAACCGGCGGGCATGGTCATGGTCAGAGCCAGCCCGTCCTCCGGTCGGCGCCAGGTTGCGGACCACGCGCCGGCCGGTGTCATGCGCCGGACATTGTAGAGCCCGTGGAAGCCGCTGTCGCTTCCGGCCGACACCGCGGGTTCACTGTCCTCCAATTTCCGGCTCACAAGCACGGCGTTGACCTGGATGAACTCCTGCCCCACGGCCTTGGCGGTCATGATTACTTCGGC
Source organism: Lentisphaerae bacterium RIFOXYA12_64_32 (assembly GCA_001803235.1). Lineage (GTDB taxonomy): Bacteria > Verrucomicrobiota > Lentisphaeria > Oligosphaerales > YB12-FULL-65-16 > YB12-FULL-65-16. The sequence continues at coordinate 6,801 of MHBL01000405.1, read as the reverse complement.
GGCGGGCGCAGGCAACTCGACGATGCCCGAGATCCAGCGGTAGCCCACTTTGCCTCCCGGCTGGAGGGGGAGGGATGTCGTCACGCCGCCGAGGGTCAGATCGACCGTGTTGCTGCCCTTGTCATAGTCGTAGATGTGGATGAAAACCTTGACCTTGCCGGCGGGGATGGGTGCGGAAGCTATTTTCACCGCCGCGCTCGGCGTCCGGGTCAGGATACAGTCGCCGAATACCGCCCAGCCTTTGAGCGAGAGCGGCCCGTAATCGGTTCCGGGGATCAAGCCTTCGGCCTTGAGCAGGTTCAACGTGATGTCGCCCCTCGCGGAAGGTGGCGGCTTCGCGCCATAGGGGACATTCTCACCGGCCAGAGTCCCTTTCTCCTGCACGGCGCCGAGTGTTCCGCCGGCAACCGTGAACTCGGGGAACGGCGGACCGTGAAAGCACCAGTCGTGCTGGCCGCCGCCGCGGACGCGGAAGATGTCCAGCAGATAGGATTTTGCCGGTGAGACGTCAATGAGAGCCGAGGTGCGTCGGTAGAGCGAGACCATGCCCGGGTAGGCGACCTCGGCGGATGCGTCCATCAGTTGCAGTTCCGGTGTGGCCGCCAACGTGTTGAGGTGGCCCGCCTTGAGATTCTGTTGGCCACACTCGTCGACGACGACGCCGTAGTGCCTGACCGTGTCCGAACTGCGCCAGGCATGGAACTCGGGCCGCCGGAACGGGAACGGGTACCCGTCATCGGGCAAGATCGGCAGACCGTTGGACCACATCTGGAGGGTGAGCCGGTCATGGTGACCGTGCCCGCCGCCGGCAAATCCGTAGTACAGGGTCACGGCGCGGCGCGAGTCGCCCCTGCCGCTCTCCAGTGCCGCCAGGCCATAGCCGCCGATATTGCGCGTCATCCATTCCAGTTCCGTGGGATCGGCGGCGCAGGCTCTGGCGACCTCGTCCTCATCGAAGTACTCCTCGAACAGGTCCTGCGAGCGTGCGCCCATCGCTTTCAGCGCCTTGGCGTGGCGTGGGTCTTTGTAGTGCATGAACGCCGGGCCCTGCAGTTCTGGGGCGCGGGCGATCGGCCCGGAACCTCTGATCCCGCCGCTGTCGCCGATGTCCGGACTCCATTTTCCGGCCACGGTCAGGTCCAGGCCGATGTCGGCCATTTTCTTCAACCGGGGATTGCTCCAGATGTCGACGCCGAGCCGGGGCAGCAGTCGGGCGACGGCATAGAAGTTTGTGCACCAACTGGACGCGTAGCCGGGCGATGACTCGCCGCCGAGACCGTCGCGGAAGAACCCGTTCCAGAGCAGGTCCTCGATGCGACCATTGCCTTTCATGAGCCAATCGCGCATTTCCTGTGTCGTGTGACCCTTGGCAGGATCGTCGTTGGCCAACACCAGCGCCAGGTGACACGCGGTCTGTTGATGCATGCCCATGTTACCGCTGACGCGGCCTTTCAGGATGTCGTCCGCCATGACGTTGAGCATCTTCGCCTGAATCACTCCGCGCGGGTCGTCGAGCCCTTTCGTTTTCAGGAACGCGAGCAGTTCCGGGTCCTTGCCAAAGGCTGGCCAGATGGCGTCGGACGCCAGCGCGACGGTCGTGTTGTTGCCGCAGGACCAGATGTGGTCCGAGATGCGGCCGCCAATCCCGAACACGCCCTCATGGTAGCACTGCTTGGCGTAGTCGAAGCGTTCGTACTCGCTGGCCAGTTTCGCCAGCATGACTGCGCACTTGTGCGCATAGACCGGGTCGTCGGTGAGCAGGTACGCCTGGCCCAGATCGCGCAGGCCGCCCATGACGTCTTTCGACCAGCGTTGCCAGAAGATGTAGTACGGGACGAACCAGTAGCGCCGGCCGTCTTTTTTGTCGAGCCAGCCGAGGCCCTTGTCGACATAGCCCGGGGTTTCGTCCGGCTTGCCGTCCAGGCCCGCGGTGTTCCACGGCTGGAAGTCATTGGACGGGAATTCGTTGCTGCACACGGGACACTTGACCTTGAACGGTCGATCGCGGTTCAGGATCCAAGGGTAGTGCCCGGCCTTGCGCGTGATTTCGTCGCCGCAGACGGGACAGTCGTGAGCGATGCAGACGTTGATGGCGCGCATCTGTTCGGGGGGCGGCACAAAGTCCCACAGTTCCTGGTCCGTCATTTTGACGTACCAGGCCGCTGCTGCCTTGGCACTTTCGACCTGGGCCTTGGCCCAGTCGTGTCTTGCGATCTTCTCTCTGACGCGAGCCATCGTTGCGCCATCGTAGAAGGTGTGCTTCTCCTTGGCATGCCCCGGGGTCAGCGACGTCAGAATGGCTAGGCTCATACCGATCACCGCCTTCTTCATGGGTTGCCGAGTGCTCCTTTCCACATCCCGGTTCGCGATCGCAGCGAATGCCGCAAAGAGAGGCAGTCAGGGCGAGGGGACCGGTTCGAGGGAGACGCTTCTTTGGAGCGCCCGCGTCCTCGCGGGCCGGCTTGGGGCTGGTTTGGTGTTGCCCTGCGCAATACGACAGTTCTTCATGTCTTCCTCCGTGGCCGCCTCGCCGAAGTTGGGGCGTTCTCGGGGCCGCCCCGGAATGCCTGTTTCAGGATGCGTGCGAAGTTCGCACCGAAGATCTTGCGCTTGCTCTTCTCCGGCAGGCGCGTGAACACGAGCCAGCCGGCCTGCGGCCGCGGATCGCGCATCGGCGCATCGGTGCCGAACAGGACATGATGGTCGCCCACGCTCTCTGCGATGTACTCGATGACGCCGTTCGTCACGAGGGTGTAGTTGAGTTGGGCATAGACGTTCTTCGGAAAGCGCTGGATCAACTCCACGGCCCACTTCGCGTACGGCCACGACCGGCCGCAGTGATCGAGGTGCAGGGTCATGTTGGGGTACTTCTGGACTAAGCGTTCGGTGATGGCCATACCCTCCGCGCCCGTGTTCGGCAAGTCGTAGACCATGTACAGGCCGTGCGCATTGGCGTACGCGTACCACGTGTCGAACCCGGGATCGTCAAAGTTCATGGTGGTGCGCGGGAACGGCTTGAGCCCGGGGAATTTCAGTCCGTCGTGGTACTTCCGGATCGTTGCCGCGATCTCCTCCGTGGTCTGCAACTCCGGCCTCACGGTGACGACGCCGAGGAGTTCGTTCGGGTAGCGCCGGACCGCGTTGGCAACGATCTCATTACCCCGGTCCGTGTCGCCGCTCAGCGGCCCGGCCCAGGACATGACCGCCGTCTTGTCCACGCCGATCTTGCGGATCAGTTCGATCATGCCGTCGGCGTCGCCGTGGTGCATGACGAACGTGCCGCCGGCGTTCGAACCGCCGTCGTGCAGGACATGGCAATGATCGTCCAGCACGTCGCACGGCAACGGTTCGCCCTGCCGCGCGGCAGCGGTGATGCTATCGCTCCATTTGCCGGGTGCGGGGATCCGCTTTGGGCCGTGCCCGCCGAGCAGCCGCTTGAGGTTGCCGCCGGCGACCTTCACTGCATCGCGCGCCGGGAGCAGCGTCCAGTCAACGAAACCGCGGGCCGCGCCGGGCGCCTTCTTCGGCAGGTTGGTTCCGAACAGGCACCGTTCCGCACCGTAGTGCTCGGCCATGTACTCGATGGCGCGATTCGCCTGGAAGCTGGAGAACTCAAGGTGCAGGTTGGGGTGGGTATTCATCAGATACACGACGCGTCGCCACTGGTCCCAGTACGCATTGAGCAGCAGCACCGGGTTCGAGTGGAAGATGGCCATGAACCGGTCGAACGTCTCCAGTCCGGGATAGCCTTCGGCGGACGTAACGACCAGGAGCTCTTCCTGGCGCAGCGCGTCGCGGAGTTCACCCCAGACCGCCTCCTCGATCGGCAGCCCGAAAGTGCGCGGCTCGAGCCGTACAGCGCGCACGTCATTCTGCCGCAAGCCTTCCATGAACTCGGGCACGGACGGGAAGTCGCCGCTCAACGCCGGCATCGCCATCCAACAAGGGAAGAGGCGGTTACGGTACGGCTTGATGTCCTTGATCAGGGCCAGGTTTGCCACCATGGGATCGTAGTGCAGGGCCTGCGCGTGCAGCACCAGTGCGCCGGCAATGCCGGCCAGGTCCATGTCCTCGATCAGGTGCGCGAGCGTCCAGCGCTCTTCCTGGTACTTCCCTAAGCGCGGCCCGTAGGAGGCGTTACCGTCGAAGTAGAGTAGTTCCTTCACACTCGTCCCTTTCGGTGTGACGCAGGAGTCTGGGAAGCAACCGCGGCAGATCACCCGTGCCGGCAGTCTCGCGTTCCACGCTGCCTCGGACCCGCAAACTACCCCTCCAACCAGATTCACGCAAACTCGAGTGTCTTGTACCCGCCCGCTGCAGGGCTATCTTCTTATATAGTCGGGCGGACGGCCTAGCCCAAATTCCGCGGGCAGAAAAAGTAACATACTGCGGCACATCGGTTTACACAAAAGCAGGCACTACGTTTTCGCGCATTGGGTCAAAGATGAGCGGTAAGTTTCGCTTGCGTACGGGCAGGTCTTTACAGTCGATTCCGAACCGTCACACAAGCATGATGGTCTCGTTGTAGCGAGCCACCGTCTGGTCATGCGTCAGCAGTCGCAGGGGTTCAGTCAACGCCTGGGCAACGATGAGTCGGTCGAACGGATCGGCGTGAATCTGAGGGAGTTCCTCGATGGCGGCAGCGTGTATCGCGGATATGGACAGCAGGACATATCCCGCAACCTGGAACCACGCCGTAGCCTGTTTGCCGGAAACCGGCATGTCATGACGCGCCAGACTGTGCTTGATGGCAATCTCCCACACACTGGCGGCGCTGACAAAGATCTCATTCTGGCTATCAAGAATCAGACCACGCGCCAACTCCGGCAGGCGCACGTCGTCGGTGATCGCCCAGAGCGCAACGTGTGTATCAAGCAGAATTCGCATCCGGCGATCCCTCACGGGGCAAACAGTTTCAGGATTGCAGGATTCGTGCGGTCAATATCGTCGGGGACGAGGAATTTACCCTTGGCGCAACCGAGTCGGCAGGTCGTATCCGCCGGTTCGATCGGCATCAGACGTGCCACCGGCTTGCCGTGACGCAGGATGCGGACCTCGGTTTCCGAACCGTCCAGCAGTCCCGCGACGACCTTGGACAAGTGGGTTTTAGCGTCGAACAAGCTTATGGTCTGCATCGTCGGCCTCCATTGCGTTAAATCTAACCAAACTAGTCTAGTCTGAAATGTGGTATTTGTCAACTAATAGGAAATTGGTTTCTTGAGCCCACGAGGGAGGAGGTATTCCCTAGGTAGTGGGACGTCAAGGGATGGGCGAATGGCGTGCCTTCCCGCCCGGCCGGGACCGGTTGCCGGGCCTGGCCGGGCGGGAAGGACGGTCCGGAAAGGTAGAAGAGCGCCGGGAGAAGCGAGAAACGGGCCGGGAGACGGCTGACGCGGGCACACCCCTACGGTGTCCTGGGCGACCGGGGTCGGATCACAGGGCGGCGAGAAACTCGTCGGTGTCGAGGTACTCACGTCCCTGCGGGATTCCGCAGCCCGTGCTGCCGCAAGGTCGCTCGAGCGGGCGGTGTTGCGTCAGTCGCGGGTGCAGATCATGCCGGTTCGGCGTGTTCTGAGCCTGCGGGCAAGGGACTGCCCGCACCACATGGCGTCTGTGGCCCGGCCAGTCCCTTGGCCGGCGTCTCACTCTCCACCCGCCACTGACGCTTCACAGTGGGCGGGAGCGTTGCTCTTGTATCTGTGTACACGATTGTGTATGTTATCGTGTAACAAGACGAACTGCAAAGGAGTGATTCATGAAGTTCCTCAGCGTTCGGGAGTTGCGCGGCAATTCGGCGCGGGTCTGGCGTGAACTGCCCGGTGAGAAGGAGATGGTGGTCACCAGCAACGGGCGTCCGGTGGCGGTGCTGACGGCTGTCGATGAGACAGACCTCGAGTCGTCTTTAGCCGCCTGGCACCAGGTGCGTGCGACGCAGGCGGTGGCCGCCATCCAGCGTGATTCCGTCAAACAGGGGACGGATACCTTATCCATGGACGACATTGACGCGGAAATTGCGGCCGTGCGTCAAAACCGCCGGAAACGTACCTCATGAGAATCGTCCTTGACACCAACGTGCTGGTTTCGGGATTACTTTCTCCCTTCGGCACCTGTGGCGAGATCGTGCGCATGCTGACGTCTGGTGTGTTCACTCCTTGTGTGGATGCCCGCATCATGCTTGAGTACGATGAGGTCCTGCGGCGACCCAGTTTCAAGATTGATCCCCGCCGGATTGATCGGTTGATCGCTTACTTAGAGAGCACGGCGGAAGTCCATGCCCCGCTGCCGCTTCCCGTTCAGTTGCCCGACCGCGATGACACTCCGTTCCTGGAAGTTGCGTCGGTTGCCCGGGTTGACTGTCTGGGTACAGGCAATCTCAGGCACTTCCCGGCAGAATGCCGAGGGGGCGTACGGGTGGCGTCGCCTGGCGAGTTTGTGGCGTTCTTCCATCAGCGGAGCGTCTGATGGCGGGGGGGGCAGGGGGACGCCCTTCTTGCGACGCTGAGGCGGGGGTGACGGGAGGCCCGGCGGCGTCCGTGCGCGGTCGGTGCCCCGAAGCGTGTCCGGGGTGGACAGCGGCGTCACGGGGCGGCGCTGGGCCGATCGAGACCTGGAAGCGTGACAAGGCGCCGACAGATGCGGGCAGGGGGGCAGGGGGCCCGGGGGACACCGTTGGTCGTGCCGTCAGTCGAGGTGTGGCGCATATTGTCCAACGGCGACACAAAGTGCCCGTCCCCGAGGGTCTCTGCAAGTGCGATGGGCGGTTGGCCGCCTGGGTAGCGGGCGACAGTCGCGTAATTCGTG
>MHBL01000404.1 GCA_001803235.1 Lentisphaerae bacterium RIFOXYA12_64_32 | reverse complement strand
TTTAGACGCCAGCCCCGGTCAACCTTCGACCTTATCTCCACCCGCCGCTGACGCATTACGCAGGCCGTGCGTGCGCACCCAGGCGTCGAGCACCGCAACCCGCGCCCCCTCGTCAACCGAAAGATGAACCGCCAAATCGGTAGCCGTCCCCTTGCCACCGGGGAGCAACAACTGTAGCTTTTCCACGGTCCAGACTGTGGTTGTGTTCCGTCGTCAGCAACCGAGACGGAACCGTCTGTTCGTTGCGTGCCCCGCGCGACCAGGCCCAAAAAGCGGGCATTCTGGACGGCCGCAACCGACGGAGTCCCGCGGTTGGGCCGACGCACGCCGCCGCGACGCACACGTCAAACTCGGGAGGGAAGAAAGCATGCGCACGATCCGTCATCTCGCAGCGTTGACCGTCACCACTTGCCTTGTGGGGTTGCTGACGGCCGCCGGCTGCAAGGTGTCAGCACCGCCGCCCGAACAGACCCCGCCGCCGCCCGACATGACCGCCGTCTACGCACCGAAGGGTGTCAATGTCGACGGAGTGCTGGACGACGAAGTCTGGCGCCTGGCGCCGGCGTTCCCACTGGCACTCAGCAAGGATCGGCAGGTCAAGAACTCACTGCAGGAAGCCGGCGAAGTCCGCCTCGCCTGGGACGAAAACAACCTGTACATGGCCGTCCGTTTCCAGGATTCCGACCTTGTGGCGGAAGGCGAAGAAGACCAACTCCATCACTACCAAATGGGCGACCTGGCGGAGTTGTTCCTCAAGCCCGAGAACGAGACGTGGTACTGGGAACTCTACGTCACCCCGGCCGGCCGCAAGACCAGTTTCTGGTTCCCCGGCCGCGGCCGCCTGGGCGTGCCCAGCTGCTTCAAGTACGAGTGCGGACTCCGCGTCGCCGCCAAGTGCGACGGCACGCTGAACCACTGGCAGGACCGCGACAATGCCTGGACCGCCGAGATGGCGATGCCCATCAAGGACATCACGGCGCGCGGCGAGACGTTCGGACCCGGCTCGGAGTGGCGTGTGTTTGTCGGCCGCTACAACTACTCGCGCTACCTGTCGCGCCAGGAACTGAGCATGGCTCCAACCCTGCCCTGGACCGACTACCACCTCCAGGAACACTACGCCGTGCTGCGCTTCGTGAAGTGAACGGCGGCGTCACTCGACGCGGATCGGCGGCAGGAACGGCCCGGGAGGCTTCGGCAGGTTCAACTCCAGTTCTGACTTCACTCCGTCCGCAGTCTTGGCCGGCATGGCAAAGCGTCCCGGCAGGACGGTGTGGTTGATGCGCAGCCCGCCGTCGTCCTTGGATGTGAAGGTCACGTCTTGAAGCCGGTCCCAGGCGACCTCCCGTGCCTCCTGCGGGTGGTTCGCCACCATGTACTCGCGCAACTCGTCGACGTTGACTGGCCAGCGCGTCTGCGCGTCCCAGAACTGCACCGCCGCAGCCGTCATTCGGAGGGTGTCCTCCATGTGGATGGTTAACACCTCCCTGAACACCCGGTCAAACCCGGCGTCATCCCACACGATGCACCCGCCGGTTGCCAGGACCAACAGGAGGGCCACAACGGATTGCAGACGTCGGGTTGTCATCTCGGCGTTCACCTCCGCTCACCCACACTGAAGGACATGCGCGTCAAGTTAGCGCCGCCTTTGAATGTGTGGCCGCCATACACGCGGTGGCGACCCAGGCTCGGAGTCCCATCCCGCCCGCCGTCAATTCTCTTCCCGCCCCTCCATCGGGCCGTCCTTCTCGTCCGCCGCGCTCCGTGCTCCGAGCGCCGAGCGCCCCCCGCCCTTCCGCTTCAGCACGGCCTGGCGCAGCAGGTACTCGATCTGGCCGTTGACACTGCGCAGTTCGGCGTGGGACCATTCCTCCAGGTCCTTCCACAGCTCCGGATCTATTCTGAGGGCAAATGCTTTACGCATGGCGAACGCTCACCGTCTGCTGTCGAGCCGGGACCGACTGGCCGCCTCGGGAATACGTGTCTTGAGGAACTCGATGAGCCCACCCGGATCGTCGGTGCCGATCCGCACAATCTTGCCACCCACGCTGAACGTGACGCAGGCAAAGCCCCAGATGTTGTACGTCATCCCGCGCCACGGAACGTAGTGAATGCCCCAGCCGTCAATGAACTTCGAGCGGTCCGGCGCAAAGGTCGTGACCTCCGCGTAGCGGATCCGCGTGCCGAACAACGGCACCGGCCCGAACCGCACCCGCAGGCACTCACCCTCGTCCGCCACCGTCAGCGTCCCGAAACACGCCGCGCAGACGATGCCGGTCGCGATCAGGATCAGCGCCACAAGCAGGAACGGCTCGAGCGCTTCGGTGACATAACCGACCGCCAACGCAACAGTCCCCGCCACCATCACGGCGTGCGCCAGGTACGCTTTCTGTGTGTGTGAGTAGGTCATGGTGCCACCGCCTTCCGCTGCCCCCGTCACCCGGCTTGCCCGCCAGTGTTCGTCTCCGCCCCGCACGCCGAGGGACGAGGGACGAGGGACGGGTGTCGGGGGGGGGCTTCCCTGAACACCGAACACTCCTATAAAACTCGAAACTCGAATCCGGACCGCGTGAACGCGGTACTACAAGCCTCGTTGCGCTGTTGGCCAGGTTCGTAGTACCGCCTTCAGGCGGTCTTGGTGCATCGTCGCCAGTTTCACTCCGAGATGACCGGGCGGTGTTCAGCGCCGGGGGGCGCTGAACACCGAAAGCCCACTCCACGCCTCACCCTCTCCCCCGTCTTCCCTGAAACCTGACACCTGACACCTGAAACCTCTCCCCTCACGCCTATTGCCTCCCGCCCTATTGCCTCCCGCCCTATTGCCTCCCCTCACGTATACAGCGTCCCGGTGTTCACAACCGGGTGCACCTCCGACTCGCCGCACAGCACGACCATCAGGTTGCTGACCATGGCGGCGCGACGCTCGTCATCGAGGTTGACCACGCCTTTCTTGCTCAGCTCCTCCAGGGCCATACTGACCATGCCCACCGCGCCCTGCACGATCTTGGTGCGGGCCGCGATCACGGCCTCGGCCTGCTGCCGACGCAGCATGGCCTGGGCGATCTCCGGCGCATAGGCCAGGTGCGTAATCCGCGCCTCTTCGACCTCGACGCCAGCCTTGGCCAAGCGGTCCTCGAGTTCCTGTTTCAGCGCCGCACTGACCTGCTCCACGCCGCCGCGAAGGGTGACCTCGTTCGCCTCGTTCTCCTCGCCGTGGTCGTACGCGAACCGACTCGCCAGGTGCCGCACCGCCGCCTCGCTCTGGACCTGGACGTAGTGCGTGTAGTTGTCGACGTCAAAGAACGCCTGCGCCGTGTCGTGCACCCGCCACACCACCACCGCCGCGATCTCGATCGGGTTGCCGCGCTTGTCGTTGACCTTCAGCTTCTCGCCGTTCAGATTCCGCAATCGCAGCGAAATCTTGTTCCGCGACAGGCACACTCGCCCCCCGGCCATCTCCATGCCGCCGTTGGCGTAGAACGGGTTGCCCCAGTGAAAGCCCGCCTCGCGCACCGTGCCCTTGTAGGCCCCGAACAGAATCAGCACCCGCGCCTCGTTCGGCTGCAGCGTAAAGAACCCGATCGCCGACAGGATCCCCGTCCCCTCGATCAACACGCCGATGATGATCCCCGTCACCAGTGCGGCAGGTGGCATGCGCATGACGGCCACCGCTATAATCAGTGCCGGCCCGCCCAGCAGCAGTGCGATCGTGACCGGCAACACCAGCCACCCGCTCAGAACCTGCACCTCCTGTTCCCCACTCGAAATCCTGACGTCCGCTTTCATCTTCACGGCCTCCTTCCGGTTGTATACGACCTTCAGCTGATTGCGATCATTGTGATATCATGCCAATATCATACACCCTGACCGCAGATCTGTCAAGCGGGGTCACTGCTCAGAAGTGGCATGCCCGGTTGGGATGCGATCGGACGCGCGGTGGCTCGGCGCGTCCCGCGCCGAAGCGGGGTGCGCCGTGCGGTCCCCCGGGCGAAAACCTCGGGCCGGGACGGCCCCGAGCACCCTGCCGCCGTGGACAACCACGAACGGGCACAGGTCGAGTTCCTCTCGCGTGTTTCGTCGTTGCCCCAACCATTGAGGCCAATCAGGCTGTCGCCCCCCCCACGAATACAGCGCGCCCTTGCCTTAAGCAAACGTTTGCGTTATATTGCTCTATTCTCGGGGAACTTCTTCTCAGAACGGAACAGAATCGTTTGCAATGGGCGGGTCTCTTAAGAGCATTGCGCGCCGAGCGGGTGTGTCGATCAGCACCGTGTCGCGTGCCCTGGCCGGGAAGCCGGGCGTATCGGTCGCCAAGCGCGCGCAGATCCAGGCGCTGGCCGATCGGTACGGCGTCGTGCCCAACCCGCACGCCAGTTCACTGCGCACCGGCCGCTGCCAGGGCCTCACCCTCATTACCGATCTGCGTGGGACCGGGATTTCGGGACTGCGGAGCCATGCCCTGTTCGGCCTGGCACGCGAGCGTTTCCACGAGGTCAGGGTCCAGGTGCGGAACGACGACGAGGGCTTGGACGAGTGCCTGCGCCGCGCCGCCGCCGGGCACCCGCTGGCGGTCGTCGTCAGCGCCGTGCGCGGCGCCGTGGCGCCGGAAACCCTGGCACGACTCCGCGACCAGGGCTCGGTCGTGACCGGAGTCGATACGGTGATCCCCGGTTGTGACGCGGCCCTGATCGACCGCGTGCCCGGCATGAACCAGGCCGCGCGCCTGCTGCTGCTCAGCGGCCGCCGGCATGTGCTGTTCTACAGCGGGGTGCCGCTGTCCCATCCCGACGATCGCTTGCGCGGTATCCTTCAAGCCCACGCGTCGCTCGACCGCAAGCTGTCCGCCGCCGATCTGGTGCCGGTCAACGGCAGCACCTTCCGCGACGGATACGAGGTCACGTCCGAACTGCTCAAGCGCCGTGCCGTCGACGCGCTGTTCTGCTACAACGACGAAATGGCCATCGGCGCATTGAAGGCCCTGCAGACGGCTGGAGTCCGGGTCCCGGACGATGTCATGGTCATCGGTTTTGATAATCTGCCGATCGCGGAGTACCTTCCCGTGGGGTTGACGACTGTGGCGCAGCCGGTGGAGGACATCGCCGCGGCCGCGGTGGAGCTTTGCGAACAACGACTGGCGACGCCGGACGCGGCGCCCCGGCAGCAGGTCTTTCCCACGTGCCTGGTCATTCGCCAGACGGCGCCTATCACGTCACACGAGCAACGGAACCAAGTGTTTGCCATGCCGCCGACCGGCGGCGTGGCCGCAGAATAGACCGGCGCCCTCTGTCGTCAATGGGGTTGACGACAGCACGGGCGTCCGACAGCAGACGCGCAAGAGGTGGACCATGAATCAACAGGGACAGAGCCTCGCGGACGGCGACGGCAGCAAGACGGCACGGCCGACGCATGCGTTCACGCTCATCGAGCTCCTGGTGGTGATTGCGATCATCGCCATACTGGCGTCGCTGCTGTTGCCGGCATTGGCGCAGGCCAAGGAACGCGGGCACACGATCGTCTGCAACGGCAACCTCAAGCAGATCGCGATGGCCTACCACACCTACATACAGGAGTGGGACAGCCACCTGCCGCCGCACGACGACAACGACAGCGTCGAGACCATGACGTACTGGAAGTGGCTCATGATCACCACACACCTGACCACGTCCTACGCCGAGGCCAACTACGAGATCACGCACTGCCCCAAGGACAAAGGCTGGTCCTGCCCGAACGCGGCCTTCACCGGCACTTGGACCAGTTACGGCTACAACTGCCTGCTGCGCTACGACGGCAAGCTCATCGACAAGAACGTGGCTGACACGACGGGAACGATCGTGATCATCGACGGCAACGAGGGCGACGGCGGCTTCGAGGGCGCGCCGACGCCGGACCGCCCCTACGAAATCCCGTACTGGGCGGGCTTTACCCGGCACCAACGCGGCATCAACATCTTCTACTTCGACGGCCACACCGGCTGGAGCCTGCCCCAGAACACCCGCCTCAAGGACCTGACCCCGGCCAAGGACTGAGCCACGGCGGAACACCGCGAGGACCTCAAGGAGATCGCGCCTGTTGAGTGAGAGGCTGTAGGCGGGCAAATCCGGCCGCGGCGCCGCTCGTAGTGGTGTCGCAGTCCCGGCGGTGGCCCGCCGGGCAAGACACCATCCCCCACGCCAGACCGTCGCAACACACCGGATGGGCTCTTGGCGCTCCACTGCGTTCCGCGCACTGCGAGCCCACTACGAACGGGCGTATCCTGGCGCCCACACCGCCGCGCCTACTCGATCTGCACCGCCTTGGCGGGGCAGGTCTTGCGGCAGGTGTCGCAGCGAATGCAGAGCTTGACGTCGATCTCGTGCTTGCGGTAGGGCGTCATGGGAATCGCCTTGACCGGGCAGCGCTGCGCGCAGCGCGTGCAGCCGATGCAGTCGTCGCTGATGACGTAGCGGATGAGCGCCTTGCAGCGCTTGGCGGGGCAGCGTTTGCGGAGGTGCGCGTCGTACTCGGCGCGGAAATGCTGCAGCGTCGACAGGACCGGGTTCGGGGCGGTGCGGCCGAGCCCGCACAGGCTGCCGCGCTGCACGAGCCGCGACAGGTCTTCGAGCCGCTCGACATCCTCCGCCTCGCCGTGACCGGCGCACAATCGCTCAAGAATCTCGAGCATGCGCTGCGTGCCGACGCGGCAGAAGGTGCACTTGCCGCAGGACTCACGCTGCGTGAAGGTCATGAAGTACCGCGCCACATCGACCATGCAATCGGTCTCGTCCAGCACCACCATGCCGCCGGACCCCATGATGGCACCGGCCGCGGTCAGCGCCTCGTAGTCGACGGGCGTGTCGCACAATGACGCCGGCACGCAACCGCCGGACGGCCCGCCGACCTGTACCGCCTTGAGCTTACCCCCATCCTGGATGCCGCCGCCGATCTGCTCGACGATCTGCCGCAGCGTCATGCCCATGGGCACCTCGATCAGGCCGCCGTGCACTACCTTGCCGGCCAGCGCGAACGTCTTGGACCCGGCACTGCCGCGCGTCCCCAGGCTGGCGAACGCCACGGCGCCCTGCCGCACGATCCACGGCACGTTGGCGAGCGTCTCGACATTGTTGATCAGGGTCGGCTTTCCCCACAGGCCCGCCTCAGCCGGGTACGGCGGCCGGAACCGCGGCATGCCGCGACGCCCTTCGATGGCCGCGATCAGGGCCGTCTCCTCGCCACAGACGAAAGCGCCCGCGCCTTCGACGACGCGCAACCGCAGCGCCGGCCCGGTCCCCATCAGCCGCTCGCCCAGAATGCCGCGGGCTTCGCACTGTGCGAGTGCCGCGCCGACCCGGTGCAGGGCCAGCGGGTACTCGGCACGGATGTACAGCACGCCCTCGGCCGCGCCCACGGCCACGGCGGCGATCGCCATGCCTTCGAGGACCCGGTACGGGAACGATTCCAGCGTCATCCGGTCCATGAACGCGCCCGGATCGCCCTCGTCGCCGTTGCAGATGATGTACTTCGTCTCGCCCGGCGCCCCGCGCACGCTGCGCCACTTGCGCGCCGTCGGGTACCCGGCGCCGCCGCGCCCGCGGAGTCCGCTCGTCTCGATGGTCTCGATCACCGTCTCCGGGGCCGGGCTGTCGAGACAGGTCTTGAGCGCCGCGAAACCGCCGTGCCGGATGTACTCGTCGAGGTCGAGCGGGGCCAGGGCGCCGCCGTGCTCGGTGACGATCCGCTTCTGACAGTTCCAGAATGCAGAGTCCGCACCGTGCGCGACGTCGAGGGCGTAACGAATGACCGGGTCGGTTTCGCCGGCGGCGACCACACTCTCCAGGGCGAGCGCCATTTTCGCCGCCAGCCGCTGCGGCAGCGTGGCCGGCCGGAAATGCCGCAGCAGCACCGCTTTGACGTCCGGCGGCTGGATGCGGCCGTACCGGAACAACCGGCCGTCCGCGAGCGCGACCTCCAGCAACGGCGCCTCGAACGAGACGCCGGTGCAGCCGACCTCCTTCACGGTCGCGGCCAGTCCGTGCTCCTGCACCTCGCGCTCGCACTCGACGAACACGGCTCGGGCCCCGGCCGCATCGCAACTCGAACAGACGCACAACCGGACTTCGCCGGCAACAACCGCGGCAGCCCGTGCGACCGACCGCGCGCCGGCCGCGCGTTGCTGCTGGGCAGCCAGGAAGTCCTTCAGAACGCCGGGGACCTTCTGCGCGTCGAGGTGGCCGTAAGTGATGTCGTCAATACGCACGGCGGGGGCGAGCATGCAGCAACCCAGACAGGCTACCTGGCGCACGGTGAACAGCCGCTGCGCGTCCGTGTCCTCGTCGCCCGTAATGCCCAGGACACGGCGGAAGGCGTGGTAGACCGTTTCGGCGCCCTTGACGTGGCAGGCAGTGCCGATGCACACGTCGATCATATGCCGGCCCGCCGGACGGTGCCGGAACTGCGCGTAGAACGTCGATACGCCCGCCATGGCCGCCGGAGTGATCTCAGACACCTCGCAGACACGGCGCAGTGCGGGCTCGGGCAGGTAGTTGTACCGCTGCTGAATGGCGCGCAGGATGGGAATGACCGCGTCCGGGCTGCGACCGATGCCGGCCACAATCCGATCCACCTCGGCGATGTTTACGGTCTCAGGCATTCACAGACTCACAGCGCCTGATTCCACGTGGCACGCGAAGGCGCTTCTCTGATGCGATTGGGTGCGCGGTGGCTCGGTGCGTCCCGCGCCGAAGCGGGGTGCGCCGGCCGGTCCCCGGCCGAGGGCCTCGGTCCGGGACGGACCTGCACACCCTACCGCGGTCCCGGAGGTCCCGCGCCACTGCCGCTCGGCGCCGCGGCCCCGGGCCGCGGTTGCAGGGCCGGTTGGGATGTGAAACAGCAGGTTCAGGCCGACGACCGTCCCCAGGACCGCAGCCAGATCGCAGGCGGCGATCGCCGTCTCAGCCAAGCCCCATCACCTTCCGACAGTACTGCGGGCGGCCCCCCGCCCGCTTCACGGCACACACGTAAGACAAGGTTCGGATGGCGGGCGGAGGGCCGCCCGCGGTACTGCCTGTCAGACAGGGCCGGTCTGGGCTGGCATCGCGACCGACCCGACCTCGCTCCGCCTATTGCACAGGTCGCGGTTCTCTCTGCGTCGCCATTCGGGGCCGCGACACGGCGCGACCAGCGTTCTCGACGCGTTTCTCGGTTACGGCGCCGCGGCAGGCACATCCTGCCGCACGCCGATACAATACAGACATTTCGTGCCGCGCACATAGACACGGCTACCGACGAACGCCGGCGTGGCGACCACCGGCTCGCCCAGGTCCGCAGTCGCCACTTCGGCAAACGCCGATGCAGCACGGAAGATGTGGGTCACGCCTTCGCGATCCGTCAGGTACACCATGTCACCGACCAGCACCGGCGATGAGTAGAAACCGTTCGTGAAGGCCTTCTCCCAGAGACGCTTCCCCGTCTTGGCCTCGAAGCAGGTGACCGTGCCGCTGCTCGCGGCCGTGAACACAAACTCGGCGGTTGCCACCGGGCTGGCCACGTCCGGGAACTCGCCGTCCTGCGTCTCCCACTTGGTCGCGCCGGTCTGCAGATCGAGCGCGACCAGGGACGCACCCTGGTTGGTGGCGAAAACCAAACCGTCTGCACAGGCGGGCGACGGCGCGACCTCGCCGAACATGCACTCGTTCTCCCACAGTTCCGAACCCGTACGCGCGTCGTACGCCGCCACGCGCGGGGTGGCGCTGAGCACCAGGATGTCGCGATCCGCCGTGCTGACCAGCGCCGGGGAGGCCCAGGAGATCTCGACCGTGCGGGGCGTCGTCCACGCCGGCTCACCCGTGTCGACGCGCAGTCCCAGCAATGCCGGACCCTCGCCCTGGTCGTACTGGACCAGCAGCAGGTCGCGGCAGACGATGAGTGAGGACGCATGCCCGTAGTGATTCTGCGGCACGCCCAGGTTGCGCGCCCAGACGCGCGCGCCATCGAACGTTAAACAGATCAGGTCGCCGGTCGCGAAGATCGCAAACACGCGCCGCCCGTCCGTGGCCAGAGTGGATGCCGCGTGGCCGGTATCGTCCGTGACCTCCGGCAGCGCCGTGGGTGAACCCGGAATCCCGTCCGCCGGCCGGCGCCAGACGATCGCGCCGGTGTCCGCGTCAATGCAGAGCACCTCACGCCCATCGCGATCGGCGGCCGAGAGGAACACACGGTTGTCCCAAACGATCGGAGAATTGAACCCCGCCCGGGACAGCTCGGTCTTCCACAATACCCCTGCCCCGGTCTTGCCGTCCCAGGTGCTCGGCGGCGTCGCATGGAGCGCGATGCCGTTGCCGTTTGGACCGCGGAAGCACGGCCAGTTGTGGAGGAACGCGTCAGGCGCCGGCGGGGCCGGGGCAACGGGCGACACCGGGCCCGCGGCCGATGCTTCAGGCCCCGAAACGACAAGGGGCCTGCGCCTCGTCGCCGAGAGGTACGCCATGGTCGCAACGGCCAGGACCAAGAACCCCACAGCCGCCACGCCCCACCGGGCCCGCGCGGCATCGCGCGGCTGCCCCTCTTCGGGCTCACCCGGATGCGGGACCCGCCGCGCGCAGGCGGCCATCCAGCGCAGGGCGACGAGCAGCACGATCGCACCGCCCAGCAACAGCGAAGCGCCGGTCTGGCCGAACGCCTGGCCCCGGAAGAACGCGCGCCGCGCCAGCAGGTCCAGGGCACGCACCTGCTCCGCAAGCTGCTGGTCCGCCGGGTTCTGCCGCTGCCGCGTCACCAACTCCTTCAGGGCCGGCGAGTTCAGTGGGTCTGCCCGGCGCGTGTCAACAAGGTTAAGGACCAACAACACGGCCACGACCAGACAGAACACTCCGGCGGCGAACGCCACGCCGCGCGCCGTCCGGTAAGACAGCGACACGGGCCCGGGGCTGTTGCCTTCATTAGGAAGAGTGGTCATGCGTGTCCGTCTTGTATCTCACTGTCGGAACGCGTCCGCCAGCCCTGCGTGCAGAACCGGAATTCCGCGCTGCGGTCTCCGCACATTGTAGCCCGCGGGCGGCGCATTGCCAAGCCGCGAAGCAATTCACGCGTAATGCGTCAGCCCCCCCCGGGCGCCGGCCCGCCCGGTCATACCAAGCTGAAACTGGC
>MHBL01000403.1 GCA_001803235.1 Lentisphaerae bacterium RIFOXYA12_64_32 | reverse complement strand
ATCCGTGCCTCCTGCGCGAGTCGGTGAATTGCGGGAGAACTTCTGGCGGACGAGCACTAGCGTGCTAACTGTTGTTGCAGCAGTTTGTTGTCGTATAATTCGTAAACTATTAATCTCCAATCTTTTCCGTTTGTATTATATCACCTAGGCATAGCAGGTGCTATATTATCTGTTCGGCGGGGGCGTGGATGCCCGACACGCGCACGAAGCAGTGGCGCAACGACGGGCATCGAGAGGTGGATTTTGTCAGGTTTGGGTGCTCTTGATGCAAGTTTTAACGACCTGTGCAATAACCCGACCCCACCGGCCTTGCGCCGGTGGTGAAGGAGGTTCGTTGGCTGGGTGGACCACCGGGTTTTTCCCCGCGTTTCCCTCTTCTCCGTGCGGACCGCGGCCGCGGTCCGCACGGAGAAGAGGGAGTGGTCAGGCGGATCGACTAGCCGTTGGACCTGCTTCACCACCGGCGCAAGGCCGGTGGGGTCGCCAAGCCGCCCTTATTGCACAGGTCGAGTTTTTGTGCGACATGGACGGGATTCTGACAATACGTGAGATGTGAACGAACAACGCAGGTTCTGTTCAGAGTTCTGGCGACGCTGCTGGTCGCCGGGACGATGGCGCTGCGTGCCGAAACGGAGGTTCGGCTCCGGGCCGGCGTGTCCGATCGTGTGCGCAACTACAACCTGCGCCTGGGCGCACTGCAGTTGGATCTGGCCGGATCCATGACGGTGACTTTTGACGACAACCCGGCCGGTTCCTCTGCCAATCCCCAGCCTGGCGTCGCCCTGGAATACGGCACGGAGGTCGGCGTGTACTGGCCCATCCGCAAGGACTTCACCCTGGACAGCGTGGTGTACATCGGCCGTCACGACGTGCTGTCCGGCGCGGGTGAAGCGGGCTGGCTGGTGCGTGCGGTGGAGGGGACCGGGTTGGCACTGGACATGAAAGTCGGCGACAGCGGGTTGCTGTCCCTGTCCGAAACGTTGAACATGGACGTGCAGACCCTCGAGGGTGCGAGCGGAACGGGGACTTCGGCACAATGGATGGGATTCAATCAGCTCGCGCTGCAGTACGAGAACCAGTTGTCACGGAATCATCTCTTGGCGTTGCGCGTGGGCGAGGACGACCTGTGGGCCTTGAGCCCGGAGTTCTCTTACCGGGGGCTGCGGACACAGTATGCAGCCGGGAAACACTCCTGGCATCTGACCCGAGACGAGGAGGTCGGCCCCTACGCCAGCTTCCGGATGCACACGCACCCACAGAAGCAGCACAACGACGCGGACGAGTACGAGCTGGGGCTGATGTTTCAGAGCCAGTTGACGCGCCGGACGCACCTCGAACTGCAGGTCGGCTACCAAGTCATGAACTTCTCGACTGCCAATGTGCCGGAGACCACGGACCAGGGCGCCACGCCGACGGGCAAGATCTCGGTGGTGTCGCAAATCACCCGAAGCATGAGCCACGGCATCACCCTGAAGTACTTCGACCGAATGGGCACGGCACGCGATATCAACTATAGTGAAGACATTGTCGCCGCGTACCGCTATAACTGGGACCTGTCGCGGCGCTGGTATTTCGTCTACCTGTTCAACTGGGTGCATTCGACGTACAGCGGCTCAGGCGACTCCGAGCAGTGGCTCTCGAACGAGTTCCAACTCGGGTACCGCGTCAAGAAGTGGTCGATGTTCGGGGGATACAGACGCACGGATCGGCTCTCCTACATGACGGAGCGCGAATACACGTCGAACCAGGTGACCCTGGGAGTGAACTATGATTTCTGAGCACCGCACGGGGGAATGGGCTGACAGCCAGTGGCGCGGGACCTCCGGAACCGCAGCAGGGTGCTCGGGTCCGTCCCGGACCGAGCCTTCCGGCCGGGGACCGGTCGGCGCACCCCAGTTCGGCGCGGAACGCGCCGAACCACGAAGAATGACGACCAGATACTCCTGCCCATCGCCCTCCCAATGGCCAGAACGCCGCGGCGTTCTGGCCATGCTCGTCCTCCTGCTCTGGGGAGTGGCAGGGCTGGGAGTCGCACTTGCCGCGGAGACGGGGGCGCAGCCCGCCGCCGCCACACCGGCACCGGCCGGTGTTACCGCCGCACCCGCCCAGCCCGCGCCGGTCCAGCCCGCATCGACGTCCGATGACGAAGTGGTGCGGCAGTACCGGGAACGGATAAGGATCCGCCCGGGCGACACGATTGCGGTCCGCCTCAAGGAAGACGACGAAGTCAAGTACGACGGCGAGGTCAGCGCCGCCGGCCTGATTCCCCTGCCCTACCTGGGGAATTTCACCATCGCCGGAAAGACGGCGAAGGAAGTCGAGCAGGCCCTGCGTGTCGCCCTGGAGCGGGACCTGTACACCCACGCCACCCCGTCGGTCCTGATCGTCAAACGCGCGCCGCGCAGTGTGAGCGTGTTCGGGGCTGTCCCGCGTCCCGGACGCGTCGCCTTCCCCGCTGCCGGCGACCTGACGATGATCGACGCGGTGACCGCGGTCGACGGGCTGACGTCGTGGGCCGACGCGCACGGGGCCTACATCCTGAGGACAGGCCCGGACGGATCGCGGACCAAAGTCCCGGCCGACATTGCCAAGGCGTACGAAGCCCTCGATGGTCCGGCCAATCTCCCGCTGTCGGACAACGACGTGCTGTTCGTGCCCTCGGCGGGGACCGGGTCGCGCGTCCTCAGCGCCGCGCCCGTGGAGATCATCATCAGCGGCGAGGTCACCAACCCGGGGGTGGTCTCGTTCCCGCCGGGCGAGAAACCCACTTTTGTCAGGGCCATCTTCCGGGCCGGAAACTTCACGCAGTACGCCAAGACCAGCAGCGTGCGGTTGGTTCGCTACAACCAGGACGGAACGCGGACCACCAAGACCGTGGACGCAAAGAGAATTATCCAGGACGGCTACATGGACGAAGACTTCGAGCTGTTCGCCGGCGACATGATCATCGTCGACGAAAAGAATATCGTGTTCAAGTGAGCATGGAGCACGGGGCATGGAGCACGGGGCGCGGGGCGCGGGGCGCGGTCGTCACAAGTTCCCCCGCAATTCTGGACTATGGACTTGCGGAAACCAACACGGGCGCCAAGAGTCCACGGCAGAACAGCCCAAGTCGTTCTTGACTCGCGTGAATGCTGCCTCTGTTTCTCCGAGGTCCATAGTCCATGGTCCAGCGCCTCACGTTGCGTCAGGGTGCGCTGCTCTGCCACCATTGCGCGCAATTGCGGGGTGAGTTCTGGCGGCCGAGCACCAGGAGCGGGGAGAATGGCCGCCCGCTATCCGCGGTGCCGAGCCGGTCGAAGGACGGTAGGAGTTAGGCATTGCTTGAGGTTGGCAGCATTCGGTTTGATCGAGCCTTGCAGCGGCCGAAACAGAGGTACGCAGCGACATGACGAACAATCCCAATACCGATACGGTAGCGGTGCAGGGTGACTGGTCGGCAGGCGCCGCCGGGGGCGACGGCGAGGGGTTGCTGACCTACATTCGGCCACTGCTGATGTACTGGTGGATTATCGCGCCCCTGGCCATTGTGGGCGGCGCCGGAGCGCTGGCCTACTCCTACACCCTGCAACCCTTGTACCGCGCCTCCTGCCGCTTCGAGATCTTCGAGAACGAGATGATGCGGATCGGCGAGCAACCCGGGCTTCGCGACGCTGCGTTCTACTACATGAACGCAAACCCCATCGACCGGCACGTGGTACTGCTGACGAGCGGCAATCTGGATGCGCGGGTTCGGACGCGCCTGGCCAAGACCTGGCCGGGTGAAGTGAAGATGTCCCGGCCCGTGCTGCTGTCCGTGGTGCCGGTGAAGAAGGCGCCCCAGGTGATGGTCGACATCTCGGCCGATTCGTACGACGCCCGGTACTCCGAGGCGTACGTCACCGCTTTGGTCGAAGAGTATCGCGATTCACAGCGCGAAGAGATGGGACTGATCCACGAGGAAACCGTCAAGAACCTGCGCATCGAACTGGCGAAACTCGCCGCCGACCTGAAAATGGAGCGGGCGGAAGTCGCCAAGTTCGAGGCGGAACACAACGTGCAGTTCGAAGCGGAAAAGAGCGAGTCGGAACTGGCCCACATGCGCGACGTCCTCCGCAAGGCGCGCTCCATCCAGACCCAGCGCATGATCATCGAGAGCCAGCTCAAACTGCTCACGAACGCCAATGCGGCCACCATGCGGGACGTCCTGGACCTGACGATGTACACCACGGCCGCAGCCGCGGCGGACGACAAAGGCGGACCGGAGTGGACCGATGTCAGCGACTGGCAGAAGAACGAAGCCGAGCTGATACGCCTGAACGCCGACTACGGGCAAATGCGGACCGTCCTCAAGCCCGGACATCCGCGGCTGGCCGAACTGCAGGAGAAAATCGCCAAGGCGCAGCGTGAACAGCAGATCTCCGCTGAATTGACCCTGAAACGGCTCGAAGCACGGCGCGATGCGTTGCGCATGCAGGGCGAAGCGCTCGACAGCGCGGCGGCCAAGATTGAATCGGGCATGAACCTGACCGGGGCCGACAAGGCGAAGTACGAGAATCTCAAGTCCACCGCAGATCACCTCAAAAGCCTGCACGACAAAGTGTTCACGCGCATCATCGACAGCAGCAGCACCCCGACCGAACGGTACTTCTCGCGCATCGTTGAGGGCCCCGTGTCCTCGTCCACCCCAGTCTATCCGGTGAAATCACGCCTGGCGTTGATCGGCATGGTGATCGCCGGCGGCATTGGGATGGCCATCGCCTTCCTCCTGTACTACCGCTATGTCCGGCTCTACGACCTGACGCTGCTGGAGACGCAGTTCGGCCTGCCGTCAATGGGCTGCGTCCCCTTGATCACGGATGAGACACAGAAGAGCGACCCGCGGCAACTGAACAAGCTCAGCAAGGCCGCACCGCTCTGCGAGGCATACCGGATGATCCGGACGGCCGCGGAGGAAAAGCTCGGCGAGGGCAAGGTGCTGCTCTTCACCAGTTCCGAGCAAAGCGAAGGCAAGACGTTCACCTCGGCCTACACCGCGGTGGCCTGTACCTGGACCAAGACCAAAGTGCTGCTGGTGGACGGGGATTTCCGCCGGCCCTCGCAACGGAAACTGTTCAGTCTCCCGGACAGCAAAGGCCTGGCTGAATGCCTGTCGGATAGCTCGCTGGACTGGCGCGACCTCCTCGTCCGCGAGGTGGTGCCACGCCTGGACCTGCTCCAGACGGGCCATGCCGATGGGCACGGCGCCGAACTGATCCAACTCGAGTCCGCGGAACGCCTGTTCAAGGAGTTCCGCGACGAGTACGACCTGATCATTATCGACACGGCCCCGATCAACCCGGTCGTGGATACGCTGCTCCTGGCCAAGCACGCCGATGGCGTCATTCTCGTGGTCCAGCCGGGCAAGACGTCCATGACCTCCATTCAGCGGGCCCTGCGGCGCCTGGGCGATGCACCCCTCCTGGGTTACGTGGCCAACCGCATCACCGCGTCCACGGAGAAGTACTACTACGACTCCAAGTACGGCTACTACGGCCACGCGTACCACTATCAACCGGAGAAGTCGGACCAGCCGTCGTAGGGAAAAGGGGAAGGTAAGAGGGATGAGCGGGAAGAAGAAGGGAGGAGGGAGGAAAGCTGAGGTCCAGAGTCCAGAACACCATGCGGCGGTCCTGTTTCCACTTCAGGTTTCAGGTTTCATCCCTCAGCCCTTGCCCGTGGTGCGGCGGTCCCTGAGTTGGGGGGCATTACGTTCGACCCTGGGCTGGACATGCGTGTCCCCGTTGGGGACGGACGACACGGTCCTCCAGCACCGAGACAGTGCCTTGTCCGCAACACCGCGGGCGGAAACTGCGCGGACGAAGGAGGATCCCCGGGAGAGAACCTCGGTCCGGGACGGACCCGAGGTACCCTGCTGCGGTCCCAGAGGTCCCGCGCCACTCCGCGCCCCGTGCTCCGTGCTATCCCGCTCCGCGCCCCGTGCCCCGCGCTATCCCCGCTTTGACCAAGCACCATGCCAGGATAGTCACGCACCCGAGGTTGCGCCGGAAGACGCGCCACCCGCCCGTGAACGTGCGGAACGCCCACTCCAGGCCGGCGCGTCGGACCCAGGCCGGGGCCCAGGCCCGCACGCCGGAGTGAAAATCGAACGCCGCCCCGACCCCGAGCATCACCGGCACGTCGATCTGCCCAACGTGCTGGGCCATCCACAGTTCCTGCTTGGGACTGCCGAGTCCGACCCAGAGAATGTCCGGCTTCGCCGTCGCGATCAGGGTCTTGGTCGCCGCCTCTTCCGCTTCGGAGAGCGGCCGGAACGGCGGGCTGTGGCAGCCCACGACGACGAGTCCCGGGAACTGCGCCTGCAGCCGCTGCGCGAGCCGCTCAGCCACGCCCTCTGCGCCGCCGAGGAAGAAGTGGCGGAATCCGCGCGCAACGCCGTACTCGCAGGCTGCGAGCAGGAACGAGGGACCCGGCACGCGCTCGGGCACACGCCGCCGCTTCAGCGCCGCGAGCCAGAACACGCCGATCCCGTCGGCCAGAACCAGGTCAGCCTTGGCCAGAGCGGCCGCGACGTCCGGACGGCGCGTCGCGCTGGCGTACAGGCTGGCCTCGCAGAAACAGACGTAATGACGCCCGCCGCCGCGCACCCACGGCTCGAGTTCGGCGAGCGCCGCAGTCTTGGTCAAAGGCCGAATTGCCGAAACCGGATCACTCATGGATTGCCCAACCTGATAACGCTCAGCATCTGCAGCGGTACTCCGCCCCGCCATGGATGCCTGGATGCACCTGTTCGTAGTGGGCTCGCAGCGCGTGGAACGAAGTGGAGCGCCAAGAGCCCATCCGGTGTGTCACGGCGAAGTCTCTCCACGAAACCGGGCGTGTGGCGACGGCGGGGTGCGGGGTGCGGGGATGGTGTCTTGCCCGGCGGGTGCGCCGCCGGGACTGCGACACCACTACGAACGGTGCCGTGGCTGAGTTTACCCGCACAGGTCGCAAATTGGCCCTCACGGAGAAGTGGCTCACGCCCCCTCCACGTCGCCAACCGGTTCGCCGCGGGAAACACGTTCAAACACCCGCAACAGCCGCCCCTGAATGTGCTCCAGGCTGTACCGGGCTCGCGCGTCCGCGCGGCCCGCCAACCCCATGTCCCGACTGCGGGCGGGGGCGTCCCAGAGTTGCCGGACACGGTCCGCCATGGCCGTGGCGTCCCCGGGCGGGAAGAGCAGGCCGGTTTTCCCGGCGGTGATGATCTCCGGAACCCCGCCATGCGCGGGGCCAATGACCGGGCGCCCGTGCGCCATGGCCTCGATCAGCGTGGTCGGCAGCGCTTCATAGCAGCGACTCGCCAGCACCACGACCCGGGCGTTGCGGTAGAACTCCGCCATGGCGTGCGCGGCCAGATGCCCGAGCGGTTGCACGTTGGCCGGCACGTCCTGCGACAAGGCCCCGGCCCGCACCGCGCCGGCCAGCCGGAACGGCACGTGCGGCAACCGCCGCGCCGCGTCGAGCAGCAGGTCGATGCCCTTCTCGTGACTGATGCGGCCCGCGTAGGCCACATACTCGCCGTCCCCGACCGCGCATGAGTCCGGCATGGCCACCGCATTGGGCAGCACGGTGATGCGGTCCGCGGCGAACCCACCCTCGATCAACTTGCCCCGCTGGAACCGGGTCAGGGTGATAAACGCCGCGACCTGTGTCCGGAACCAGCCCGCTTTCCGCGCCACCAGGTTCCGCAGCGCGTAACCCAGACTCTTGGGCAAGCTCTGCTCGCAGTTGCGCAGTACGCACGCGCTCTCGCAACCGTGCAGGCATCGCTCGCAGACCTCGCCATTCGAGTAGAACAACCCGTTCGGGCAGAGCAATCGGTAGTTGTGCACCGTCATCACGACCGGCACACCCTGCCGCCGACACTCCAGCAGCACGGACGGCGAAATCAGCGGGAACACGTTGTGCACATTCACCGCGTCCGGCCTGAACTCGGCCAGCAACCGCGCCACGTCCCGCCGCGCCCGGCGGCTGTACACGCCGCTGAAAAACGCCCGCACCTGCCCCAACACCATGCGGTCAATCTCCGCACTGCTGCGCGTGTAACTGCAAACCTCACACCCGCCGCCACGCAACGCGGCCGCCACACGCTCAACGGCCACCTCCTCGCCGCTGCGCCGCGCATACTCGTTGTGAATGATCAGGACTCTCATGCTACACGGCGTTCCATACGTTGGTGGCTCTGCCCCCAAACCCCCGCCGGGGGACGTCATTGACTTCCCCCGGACCCCCTTCGGTGTCCTGGGGAGGCGCCTTGAAACGGCAGGGACCCCAGGCAGCCGGCCGTTTCAAGGCGCCCGGCGACCCGTCCGCCGAGCCGGACGGGTGGAAAACGGCCCTGCCGCAACGCAATGCCTGGCTGTTCAGCACTCCTTGCCCCCGCCGAGAACCTCGGGCCGGGACGGCCCCGAGCACCCTGCTGCGGTCCCAGAGGTCCCGCGCCACTGCCCGCCGCTGTGCACAACCGCGAACGGACGTATCCCCGCGCCCTGCCAGGCTTATTGCACAGGTCGGTATTCTTTGTCGTCGGGACCGCACGCCCGTGGCGCGGGCGTGCGGTCCCGACGACAGGCCGTCCTTCTCGCGCGCTGCGGCCGGCGGGAAGCCGGCTGCAGCGCGCGAGAAGAACCCCGGGATGGGTCCGGGAAGGGCAACCCGCCCTTCCCGGCGGGGGCTTGGGGGCAGAGCCACCAAACGTTGACCTTGAGGAAAAACCTGTGTCCGGTCGAGCAAGCTCACCCGTCCCCGCGCCTCACGTCGGGCGATACCGGCCGTTCCAGAGGCCGAGGAGGATTCGGTCGAAGACGGACCGGTATTTCGCCGGTCGCGACAACGCGTAGTCGACGGCATCGCACCCGCCGCCACGCGCTCAACGGCCACCTCCTCGCCGCTGCACCGCGCATACTCGTTGTGAATGATGAGGACTCTCAAAAAGATATGGGGCT